>NZ_JAOQJK010000001.1:300000-556069 GCF_025567045.1 Barnesiella propionica
ATAAGGCGGCCGCATCTCGTGTTCTTACCAATAAAAAATTGGCATCACTGGGATAGACTTTGGTAACAAAAGGAAATTCCTGCAAAAGGGTTTCCAGTTTCAAACGTTCCCGTAACAATACGTCCACCCATTCTTTTACGCATTCTTCCTTTTCCAGTATCTCTAAAGCATATTCCTGAGTAAGCGCATTGATATTATACGGATATTTAACCTTATTGAATACCTCTATTATTCCGGACGACGCAAACGCCATTCCCAACCTTACACCGGCACTTCCCCATGCTTTTGAAAATGTTTGCAAAATAACCAGCCGCGGATAATCGGGAAGACGTTTCAAGAATGAGTCCTGCGAAGAGAAATCTATATAGGCCTCATCTATCACCAAAATTCCTCTAAAATTATCCAGCAAGTATTTTATTTTTGATGCGTCGAAAGTATTGCCGGTAGGATTGTTAGGAGAACATATAAAAAGCAGTTTGGTATGATCGTCGGCCACAGCCAGTAAATCTACAGGATCGAAATCGAACTCTTCATCCAACGGCACTTTCCTGTATTCCACATCATTAATGTTCGCACATACTTCGTACATCCCGTAAGTAGGTTCGATAGCTACTGCATTATCGCGGGCGGGAATACAAAACACACGAAACAGAAGGTCTATTGCTTCATCACTTCCGGCTCCCAAAAAAACAGAATCGGGAGAGAGTCCTTTTATTCGAGCGATTTTTTCTTTGATACGGGATTGTAACGGATCGGGATAACGGTTATAAGGGGTGTTAAAAGGACTTTCATTAGCATCCAGCCATACGGAAGCTTCCCCTTTAAACTCACTACGGGCCGAAGAATAAGGAGTCAGCCTGAGAATATTAGGTCTCATCAACTGTTCTATTTCTGTCATTGTTTTTTGTTTTTTGATATTATTTCATTTAACCTTACCGTTACTGCATTTTTGTGCGCGTCCAACTGTTCAAAAGATGCCATTGTCTCGATGACAGGCCCCAGGGAAACCAGCCCTTTTTCCGTTATTTCCTGAAATGTTATTTTTCTGCTGAAACTATCCAGATTCACTCCACTATAAGCTTTGGCATAACCACTGGTCGGTAACGTATGATTTGTTCCCGAAGCATAATCTCCTGCACTTTCAGGAGTATATTTTCCAAAAAAAACGGAACCAGCATTGACCACTTTATCGGCATACCAACCATAATTATCGCATTGTATTATCAAGTGTTCCGGAGCATATGCATTTGCAAAATCCATAATCTCCTTTTCATCTTTCAAAACGACGATACTGCTATGACTTAACGACCTGCGAGTCAGCTCCTGGCGTCTCAATTTTCCAAGCTGACGTTCTATTGTTTCCGAAAGCGAATCGGCCAGCTCCTCATCGGTGGTCAGCAATATAGACTGGCTGTCGGGACCATGCTCTGCCTGGGAAAGAAAATCGGCTGCCAAAAATTCTATATCCGCTGTCCCGTCTGCAATAAGCATCACTTCCGACGGGCCCGCGGGCATATCTATCGCGACATCTTTCAAACTTACCAATTGCTTGGCTGCCATAACGTACCGGTTTCCGGGACCAAAAATTTTATATACCCTCGGAACAGTTTCCGTTCCGTAGGCCATAGCCCCTATAGCCTGTGTACCTCCGATCTTAAACACATTCGTCACTCCCGCAATACGTGCGGCGTACAGGATAGCCGGATGTATTTTTCCGTCATTTCCCGGAGGAGTGCATATTACGATCTCCTTGCATCCGGCAATTTTTGCCGGCACAGCCAACATCAGTACAGTAGAAAATAACGGAGCCGTTCCTCCTGGAATATACAAACCTACTTTTTCTATTCCTACAGATTTTTGCCAGCAAGTTACCCCTGTCGTTGTTTCGACCGGATTACCTGCTATAACCTGTGAAGCATGGAAACGTGCTATATTCGCCGAGGCAACTCCTAAGGCAAAACGTAACTCCGGAGATACAAGTGTTTCTGCTTCTTCAAACTCTCCGGGGGTAACTTCCAGTGATGAAAGTTCCACTCCGTCAAATCGTTTCCCATATTCCCGGATAGCTTCATCTCCCCGTACACGGACATCTGCCAGTATTTCGCCCACCGTACGGTGCAATTCCGAAATATCGTTATCGGGGCGGGCCATCACCCGTTCCCAATCTTCCCGAGCCGGGTATTTAATAATTTGTACCATTAATTTATAAAATCATTTTTTCTATATCCAGCACAAGAATACCTTCGGCCCCGGCTGCTTTTAATTTATTGATTATCTCCCAAAAATACTTTTCTTCCAGAACCGTATGTACCGAACACCACTCATCATTCGCCAACGGCATGACCGTAGGGCTCTTGATCCCCGGCAATACGGCTAATACGTCTTCCAATTGAGACTTGGGAACATTCATCAGAATATATTTCTTACTATCCGCTGCCTGTACAGCTCCTATCCGGAATACCAGTTCTTCCAGGATTTCATTCTTCTCAGGAGTAAGGTTTTCATTGGCAACAAGCACGGCCTCGGAGTCCACAACGACCTCGACTTCTCTCAACTGGTTGCTGATAAGCGTACTGCCAGAACTCACAATATCAAAAATAGCATCGGCCAATCCTATACCGGGAGCAATCTCAACCGATCCGGTAATGACATGTATGTCCGCCTTTATTCCTTTTTCATTGAGAAAAGCAGATAATATCCCGGGATAAGACGTTGCGATCTTTTTTCCGGAGAACCACTCGAGTCCTTTATAAACGGCATCTTTCGGTATGGCGAGGGATAAACGGCATTTACTGAAACCCAAACGTTTCACTTCACGGGTTTTCTTAGCTTTTTCTAAGAGCTCGTTCAGTCCGACAATACCTACATCCGCCACCCCTGAAGCAACCGAATCGGGTATATCGTCATCCCTCAGAAACAATATCTCCACAGGAAAATTCCGTGAAGGGACAAGCAATGTACGCTTCCCGGAAGAAAGTTTTATACCGGCTTCGGCCAGCAAAGCCATCGAATCTTCATACAAACGTCCTTTAGACTGTACAGCAATACGTAACATAATATCTTTTCAATTAATGACGATGATCATTCCGGTAACAAAAAAGGCTTACCCGAACAGGTAAGCCTTCTCATTATATCTTTATTTATACAAACATAACATGCCGCTCACCTCTTACGAAGTCAGAAATGATGCCTTGCATGATGTCGTACGTTTCTATTCATTTTTTATTTATCTGTCGGCAAAAATAAAACTTATTTTTACAAACACAAAATATAATAACAAAAAAATTTCATTTCCACATAAAAACCTTTCTTTTAATAGCAGATTGCAAGTTCAATTCTTTACCCGGCCTACGATTCGTCCTAAGACAAATCCGTAAGCGACGTAAGCGATCATAATGCCATAAGCTTCGATAGCCCCGTTCAAAGATGCTATTTCATCATTAGTGGCATATAACATGGAAACGATAATTATAATGCTGACAAGCACTCCGTACACGACCCCTCGCATTCCTGTATTTTTGATCCAGGAAAACATATTATTAAAGAACCACGTATAAGCAACAGCTACGACGAAAGACATACAAGCCGATGCGACCCAGCCCACCCAAAGCATAGACCCCGACAATGAAGGAAAGATGACCGGTCTTGGCATAAGTACACCCATCATCTGCTCGACCAGAAAGATAACGACCAATATCACATATCCGGCACATGCCGCCAGCAAAGTCAATTCTATTTTCTTCATACTTTTTTTTAGTTAGTAAAATTAAAACAATCAACCGTACACTTTTGTTTACTTTTTTTATCGTACGTCAATAGGAAAAAACATCTTTTTAATCCTTCATTAAAGAATGTTTTTTTTTACGCAAAAATTCAGCATATGTTTTTCTTACTATCGTTTTTTTGTATTTTTATCGCTACAAATCAAGGATAATCTATAGTCTATCTTCTTATCATGAATAAAAAGACCCGATGGATCGTCATAGGGCTTATTTGCGCAGTAGGTGCAGGTATAGTCTTATATCCGACCCTCAGCAAGAATCAAGACACGCTGGAAGAAATACCTGTTAAAGGTAAAAGAAAAGAAAAAAAACCATTAAACGTCAAGGCTGCGATAATTAAAGCCCAAAAACTCACGGATGAAATCAAACCGTCAGGGAATCTCATACCGGACGAAGAAGTCGCCCTTTCTTTTGAAACATCCGGGAAAATCGTCAGTATAAACTTTACCGAAGGAAGTGCAGTGCACAAAGGAGACTTACTGGCCAAAGTCAATGACAAACCTTTGCAAGCCCAGTTAAAAAAACTGGAAGCTCAATATAAACTTGCCCAGGACAGGGTTTATCGTCAGAACGCTTTACTGGAAAAAGACGCCGTGAGTAAAGAAGCATACCAACAGGCAACTACCGATTTTGCAACTTTGAAAGCAGATATAGAACTGATAAAGGCCAATATAGCTCAAACGGAATTGCGTGCACCCTTCGACGGGATCATCGGATTACGCCAGGTTAGCGAAGGTGCTTATGCCGCACCCAATACTCCCATTGCATTATTGACAAAAATATCTCCGTTAAAAATAGACTTCGCCGTTCCCGAACGTTATGCTTCACAGATAAAAAAAGGAACCAGGCTCACATTTACTATCGACGGGCATTTACAGGAATATGCAGCAACAGTATACGCAACGGAATCGCAAGTTAATTCCACGACACATACATTATCGGTACGTGCACTTTACCCCAATACCCGGAATGAATTACTACCGGGACGCTTCGCCGGTATCCGTCTCAAGCTGCATGAAATACCTAATGCCATCGCAATTCCGTCCGAAGCAATCGTTCCTGAAATGGGTGTGGATAAAGTATATCTTTACAAAAGCGGAAAGGCGATGCCTGTCGAAGTCAGAACCGGTATTCGCACGGCTTCAAGCGTACAGATAACACAAGGACTAACCCCCGGAGATACGATTATTACATCAGGTACGCTGCAATTACGCACCGGACTGGATGTAATTTTGGAAAACATTAATTAATTCCCCGTCCTCATGAATATATCCGAATTAAGTATCCGCCGTCCCGTACTGGCAACCGTACTTACTCTTGTTATCCTGCTTTTCGGCTTTATCGGATACAACTATCTGGGCGTAAGAGAATATCCTTCAGTAGATAATCCTATCATATCTGTCGTATGTTCCTATCCCGGAGCAAACGCAGATGTTATCGAGAACCAGATAACGGAACCTTTGGAACAAAATATCAACGGTATTCCGGGTATACGTTCGCTTTCCAGTGTAAGCCGGCAAGGACAAAGCCGTATCACCGTAGAATTCGAATTATCCACCGACCTGGAAACGGCAGCCAATGATGTACGTGACAAAGTATCGCGCGCCCAGCGCTATTTGCCCCGCGACTGTGATCCGCCCACCGTATCAAAAGCAGATGCGGACGCTTCACCTATTCTCATGGTATCTATACAAAGTGATAAACGTTCTTTATTAGAGATAAGCGAAATAGCAGACCTTACCGTAAAAGAACAACTGCAAACAATCAGTAATGTAAGCAGTGTAGAAATATGGGGAGAAAAACGTTTTTCCATGAGGCTTTGGCTGGACCCCGTGAAAATGGCCGGGTGCGGGATAACACCGGTAGATGTGAAGAACGCGATCGACAAAGAAAATGTAGAGCTGCCTTCGGGAAGTATAGAGGGTAATACGACCGAATTGACGATACGGACACTGGGACTCATGCATACGGCGGACGAGTTCAACAACCTTATCATAAAAGAGGACGGAAATCAGGTCATACGTTTCCGGGATATCGGACGTGCCGAAGTTGGTCCGCAAGACACTCGTAGTTATATGAAAATGAACGGTGTCCCTATGGTAGGCGTCGTTGTGATTCCGCAACCCGGAGCCAACCATATAGAAATAGCCGACGCGGTGTATGCGCGTATGGAGCAAATGCAAAAAGACCTTCCCGATGATGTTAAAACCGGCTACGGATTTGATAATACAAAATTCATCCGTGCTTCCATCAAAGAAGTAAAAGATACAGTATACGAAGCATTTATCCTCGTAATCATCATTATCTTTCTGTTCCTTCGGGATTGGCGGGTTACTCTGGTTCCCTGTATAGTAATCCCTGTCTCGCTTATCGGTTCGTTTTTCGTTATGTATCTGGCGGGGTTCTCCATCAATGTATTATCTATGCTGGCTGTTGTTCTGGCCGTAGGACTTGTGGTCGACGATGCTATCGTTATGACCGAAAATATATATATACGCATAGAAAAGGGAATGAAGCCGAAAGAAGCCGGGATAGAAGGAGCTAAAGAAATATTCTTTGCCGTAATTTCAACTTCTATTACTCTCGTTGCTGTTTTCTTCCCCATCGTATTTATGGAAGGTATGACGGGAAGACTTTTCCGTGAATTCAGTATTGTAATATCAGGAGCGGTCATTATTTCGACTTTCGCAGCTCTTACTTTCACCCCCATGCTGGCAACGAAACTTCTGGTCCGCAGGGAAAAACACAACTGGTTTTACAGGAAAACAGAGCCCTTTTTCGAAGGAATGAACCGGCATTATAAAAACTCCCTCAAATTTTTCCTCCGGCACAGAATATGGGCATTGATTTTCATCGGTTTCGTTTTAACAGCCATCGGATGGTTGTGGTTCAATATACCGGCCGAAATGGCGCCGCTGGAAGATCGTTCCTCCATTACGATTAACACAAGAGGGGCAGAAGGCATAACCTATGAATATATACGGGACTATACCGAAGACCTCAACCGGATGGTCGACTCTATGGTTCCCGAAGCCAAATCTATTACAGCCCGGGTATCCAGCGGCAGCGGAAACGTCCGTATCTTCCTGAAAGATATGAACGAAAGAGAACGCAGCCAGATGGAAATTGCCGAAGAATTATCAGGAGCCGTACGAAAAAAAACGATGGCACGCGCCTTTGTCCAGCAACAAAGCACTTTTGGAGGCAGACGAGGTTCTATGCCAATACAATACGTATTACAGGCAACTACTATAGACAAGTTACAGCAAGTCCTGCCAGTGTTCATGTCCAAGGTGAACGATAATCCGACATTCCAAATGGCAGATGTCGATCTGAAATTCAGCAAACCCGAAGCCCGAATCGAAATAAACCGGGACAAAGCAAGTATTATGGGAGTCAGTACGCGCAATATCGCTCAAACATTGCAATACGGGCTGAGCGGACAACGGATGGGATATTTCTATATGAACGGAAAACAATATGAGATACTCGGAGAAATAAACCGGCAACAACGTAATAAGCCCTCGGACCTGAAATCCATTTACGTCCGAAGCGATAATGGCGAAATGATACAACTGGATAATCTCATCAATATGAGCGAGGGCATCGCTCCACCACAGCTTTACCGGTACAACCGTTTCGTTTCGGCTACAATATCCGCAGGTCTGGCGGAAGGCAAAACCATCGGACAAGGATTGGAAGAGATGGATAAAATAGCGAAAGAAACTTTGGACGATACATTCCGGACAGCCCTCGCCGGAGATTCCAAAGAATTTCGGGAAAGCTCTTCCAGCCTCCTCTTCGCATTTATTCTGGCAATTGTCCTTATTTATCTCATACTGGCTGCTCAGTTCGAAAGCTTCAAGGATCCCCTCGTTATCATGCTCACGGTTCCTCTGGCCATTGCCGGAGCTCTCATATTTATGTACTATAACGACCAGACGATGAATATTTACAGTCAGATCGGTATTATCATGCTGATAGGGTTAGTTGCCAAAAACGGTATTCTCATTGTTGAATTTGCGAACCAGAAACAGGAAGCAGGGGAAGACAAGAAAAATGCGATATTGGATGCCTCCCAACAGTGGCTTCGTCCTATCCTTATGACGAGCGCTTCAACCGTATTAGGACTTCTTCCGCTGATATATGCGACCGGCGAAGGTGCTAACGGCCGCATGGCAATGGGTATTGCCGTAGTAGGTGGTATGCTGGTATCTACCCTGCTTACCTTATACATAGTACCAGCGATATACAGTTATATATCCACTAACCGAAAAAACAAATAAAAATGAAATATATCCTGTTATTTACTCTTGTTTGTTACTCGGCCTTGACACATTCCCAAACTCCTTTCACCCTGAAAGATTGTTTGGAAGAAGGGTTAGAAAAAAATTATTCGGTACGTATCGCCCGTAATGAAGGTGATATGAGTAAAAATAATGCCACTATAGCAAATGCGGGATATCTCCCCACTCTGGATTTATCGGCCGGATATGACGGTTCCTTAGACAATATAAATACTACGCCCCGGAATGGCGACTCTTATACGGATAATGGTATATATGACCAGGTATTCAATGCAGGATTGAATCTGAACTGGACATTATTCGACGGTTTTAAAATTTCCACGACTTACGAAAAATTAAAAGAACTGGAAAAAATGGGTGAAACTAATACCCGTATAGCGATAGAAGATTTCATTGCCGGACTTACCTCGGAATATTATAGTTATGTACAGGAACAAATACGGTTGAAGAACCTGAGATATGCAGTTTCTCTTTCTAAAGAAAGGTTACGCATCGTTCAATCGAGATATGAAATAGGTAGTTTTTCACGACTCGACCTGCAACAGGCGAAAGTAGATTTCAACGCTGATAGTGCAAAGCTTTTAAAACAACAGGAACTAGTTATATCTTCCCGTATACGGCTTAATGAAATGATGGCTTGTGAACGCATGGACTATGTATGTCAGGTAGCCGACACAACTATCGGCCTCAACCTGGTTCCTCCGGTCGATCAGCTTTGGGAAAACACACTGAAAACCAATGCGAGCTTACTGAAAGCTGAGCAGAACCATACACTGTCGGAATTGGACCTTAAGACGGTCAACTCCCGTAATTATCCGTACCTGAAATTAAACTCCCGATATGGTTACACCTTTAATAAATACGGATCGGGTACTTATACGCAACGGAATAACTGGGGACTCGACGTAGGCGTCACAATAGGTATTAATCTGTTTGACGGAAACCGCCGGTCCGAACGTAAAAATGCACGGATAGCCATTGAAAATGCGAAACTGCAAAGGGATGAACTCGAACTGGGGCTCAAAGCAGATTTGTCAAATCTATGGCAGGCGTACCAGAATAATCTGGAATTGCTCAAACTGGAACGGGACAATCTGATCGCAGCACGAGAAAATCTGGACATAGCCATGGAACGTTATATGCTCGGCAATTTGTCGGGTATAGAAATGCGAGAGGCACAAAAAAGTTTACTGGATGCAGAAGAACGCATCCTTTCGGCAGAATATGATACAAAAATTTGCGAGATATCCCTGAAACAAATCAGCGGAAATATTCTTGACTATCTGCAAGAGTAGTATCTTTATTATTTACGAAAAAGTAAATAGTACATTTCATCGCTTTCATAAGCTTCCGTAACTTTCAACCCGGCCTTCCGGAATATATTCCGTTGTTCTTCAACCGGAATCAAAGGTGTGGAATATACGGGAGTTTCTATATTATCATGTACTCCATTCAATTCTTTACGCCCCTGTGAATGAGCGATGAGTAATGCCCCTTTACTTTTCAAATTCCGTTTAACCAGATGACTGATAACGGCTATCTTATCATATAAATGGGGAAATACCGAATATAGTATGATATGATCATACTGTTGAACTGGGGTATCCTTCTCTATGTCCTGAACGAAAAAACGGGTATGTTCATCATGCCGAAATTTACTTCGGGCAACCGATATCATCCCGGTAGAACTGTCTACGGCCGTAACAGGAGCTTTCGTTCCTATAATTTCCCTCAGAAAAGGAATCATGACGCCGGTACCGGTTCCCACATCCAAGACGGAATCTCCCGGATGCATACAAAGCCGGGAGAGCATAAAACGCAATTTAACCGGATCATGATAACATATATTATCCCACCGGGAAGCCATCTCATCAAAAAAGTTCATTTTTCCTCTCCTGTTCTTATTTGTTTTTCCAGAAATGTACACCATTCATCCATTCCGGTTCCCTTTGTTGCCGAAACTTCAAAGAAACTCAAATGATGATTTACCTTCCGGGCATTTTCTTTAAGACGCTTCAAATCACAATCGACATAAGGTAATAAATCGACTTTATTAATTACACATATAGAAGCGCTTTCGAACATATAAGGATATTTAAGAGGTTTATCGTCCCCCTCGGTCACACTGATAACTACTGCTCTGGCATTCTCCCCCAGATCGAACATCGCAGGACATACCAGGTTTCCTACATTTTCAATAAAGAGCAATGTATAATCGGATATATCAAGCGTCTCTATGGCACTGCGTACCATGCGTGCATCCAGATGACAGCCGTTTTGGGTATTAATCTGTACAGCCTGAATTCCCAGACGGTTTATACGGTCGGCATCATTCGAGGTTTGCTGGTCTCCCTCAATCACCGCCATCTCATATTTTCCTTTTAACCGTTGTATCGTAGCTTCCAGCAGAGTCGTCTTTCCTGAGCCGGGAGAACTTACCAGGTTCATGGCCCAACTTTTCTTTGCCTTCCAAAATCCCCGGTTATACATGGCTATTTTATTATTCTCCGCTAAAATATCTTGTTCTATTTCCAGCGTAGAGACTTCATCGTGATGATGATGGGCAATTCCATGCTTATGCATTTCTTCATGGCTCATATCGGAACCACATCCGCAAGTTACACACATATCTATTCGTTTTTATAATTGTTCGTTTTCCATATTTTCGATCTCGATAGACTTCAGCCTGAATTCCCGCCCATTAACCAGAAAGGACTCGTAACTTCCGCATACGGGACAAGGAGTATATAAACTTCGCGGTTCGAATACCGACCCACATTGTTCACAAGTAGCTTTCGGTTTTACCCGGGAAATATCGACCCGGACATCCTGTAAGGCTGTACGTTCCATTACCATTTGCAATGAAGTCAATAAAGAATCTATCTCTATCCCGGCAAGGCTCCCGATTTCCAGTTCCAGGCTTCGAATTTTGGAAGCCTGGGCTTTAGCCGCTTCGCGTTCCACCAGATCGACAATGCTCATAGCTAATGATAATTCATGCATAATACACTTCTTTATGAATGATATAAAGCAGCTGCACAAGCTAACTGTCCTACCGACACTGCAGCATCGTTACAAGGAAGTTTAGAAGGAAGATAAACTCTAAAGCCGTCTTTTTTTAACAAATGTACCAGTCGGGAACTCAAAATATTATTTTGCATAACACCCCCTGAAAGAACTATCGTTTTTAATTTTTCTGTTTCTGATGCTTTCCGAATCATCCGCAGCCACATAGCCGCTATTGTCCGGTGAAAGGCTGCAGATATGACCCTCCTTTCTACTCCTTTCCGATAATCTTCGAGCAACGCTGTCATTACCGGTTTGAAATCCAACGAGTTTTCGGGGTTCAAGGGGTAATGGAAATTCACATCGTCTGCCGCCAGATGTTCCAGACGCAAAGGGGCTTCGGCCTGATAATAATTTATATCCGTAACTCCCAGTAAAGATGCGACCGCATCGAACACACGGCCCATTCCCGAAGATAAAGGACTATTGACCGAACGTTCAATCATCCTCTCGACCAGCATTATTTTACGGTCTCCGATCCGTTTCTTAAAATCAGCCGGATAGGGAGCTTCTTTTCCAAATAATGTATATAAAAGAGAAACTGCCATACGCCAGGGTTCTTTAATTGCTGCATCTCCTCCGGGCAAAGGCAAATAAGGCAAATGACACAAACGCTCATAGCTTTCACGAGAACAACGAAACAATTCTCCACCCCATATATTACCGTCTTCTCCATAACCGGTCCCATCCAGACAAAGGGCCAGTACATCCCCGAACAAATGATACTCCGACATAACAGCTACAGCATGTGCATGATGGTGCTGGACTTTCAACAACGGAATATTGTGTTGCCGGGCATACCCCTCCGCAAAAGCAGAAGAATAATAACCCGGATGCATATCACATACGACAAGACGGGGACGGAACCGAAATAACCGGAACAGATGTTGTGCAGATTCTTCATAGAAAACACGGTTGGTTTTGCTCTCGAGCGAACCGATGTACTGGCTGGAAATGATCTGTTCTCCTTTACCTAAAGAAAAGGTTGAAATGATATGTGCACCGGCAGCAAAAATTCCTTCGGTATTTTCATCATTATTCACCGGTTCGGGAGTAAACCCCCTCGCTCTGCGTATCAGTCTCATTTCTCCCGCGACTTTACGAATAATAGAATCATCTACCCGGTTATATATTTCACGGTTATATGACACGATCCTGTCAACTTCCTGCATCAACTCTTGCTTTGCCAGTTCGTCAGAGATGAGCATCGGATCTCCTCCCCTATTGGCACTGGTAACGACAAGGGCTTCCAATTCTCCCGTAGAAAACAAGTCATAATGAACCGGTATATTAGGTAACATAACTCCTAAAGTATGCAATCCTTCATTTAAGGACTTATTCAATTTCAATTGTTCCCTGAGCAATACAATAGGTCGTCTCCAGGAAGTGACGGACTGTTCCTCAACGACAGACAAATGCATATATCTGCGAATAGCATCCGTATCTCTGAACATAACCGCAAACGGTTTGGCATATCTTCCTTTCAGTATACGTAAACGCGAAACGGCTTTACTGTCTTTCGCATTACACAATAAATTATACCCTCCCGTTCCTTTGATTGCTATGATACCTCCATAAAGAAGACAATCTATAAGATCGGCCACTATATCAGGATAATTATGTTTCATACGTTCTTTTCTGTCCAGCAAGGTATAACAGGGCCCGCAATGGTTACAGGCCACAGGCTGGGCATGAAAACGTCTGTCGGAAACTCTTTTGTATTCCGATTCGCACTGAGGACACATTTCGAATACATCCATTGTCGTTTTAGACCGGTCATAAGGCAAATCACGAATAATAGAAAAACGAGGACCACAATGTGTACAATTAATAAACGGATAACCATATCTGTGAGGTTGCATATTCCTGTCTTCCAGACATTTTTCGCAAACAGCGATATCGGGACTCACACGAGTTATATCATTTCCTTCACTAAAACTGGGTGCTATAAAAAAATCTTCATACCGGTCTCTGATGTTTTGTTCCGTTATTTCAACAGACTCTATAGAAGACACTTTCGGTTTCAGGGAATCCAGCATACGAAGAAATGACTCTTTCTGCTCTTCATCGGCTTGCAAGAGAACAAATACGCCGTCATTGCAGTTATCTACATACCCGCGAGCCCCCACTTTCGATGCTAAACGATAAATATAAGGACGGAACCCTACACCTTGCACCAATCCGCGAATATGAATGTGATATTGTACTGTCATGTGTATTTCCTTTTAATGGTTAAACAAAACTGTGTGAAAAATTGTTCATTCATTAAGTTTAACCAATCCTCATTAATTATGTGCTTGGCAATTCCCGGAAAAATTATATCTATAGATACGGCCCACGAATTAAAAATGGCGACCGTCAATTTTCACGGAGTAAGTAAGGAGATATGTATAGAATGGATCGATGCCGGTATAGGAGATTATATTCTCGCTCATGCAGGGGTCGCTCTCACTACTTTGGACGAAGCAGAAGCGACAGCGACTTTGCAGGATTTTAATGCTCTGGCAAAATATAATGAAACGAATCACTATGAGCAGAACCAATGAATTTAAAGATGCATCCCGAATGCGAACCTTATTATCTGCAATCCATCGCATTACTACAAAAAAATGGCGCATCATGGAAGTTTGCGGAGGACAAACGTATGCCTTATCACGTTACCGCATCGAAGAATTACTGCCTGAAAAGATAACGATGTTACACGGCCCCGGATGCCCCGTCTGCGTTACTCCGGCTATCATGATCGACCGGGCACTGGAACTGGCATCACGGCCCGAAGTTATTTTCTGTACCTTCGGTGATATGATGCGTGTACCGGGAAGTCGCAAAGATCTCATACAGGTAAAAGCAGAAGGCGGTGACGTAAGAATGATATATTCACCTTTGGACACTTTAAAAATTGCTACTGATAACCCGAAAAAAGAGGTGATATTTTTCGCAATCGGTTTTGAAACGACAACGCCTATATACGCCCTACTTATACAACAAGCCCAAAAACGGGGCATTAAAAACTTTTCTTTGTTGACCGCTATCTATACGATACCGGCGGCTATAGACCTGATAGCCGGAGATACCGACAGCCGTGTGAACGGCCTTTTAGCCGCCGGGCATGTATGTGCCGTAACTGGTACGGCAAAATATAAAGAAATAGCGGCACGGCACAAATTGCCGATAACCGTCACCGGTTTCGAACCGGTAGACTTGTTATATGGCATATACAAAACAATAAAACAACTGGAAGAAGAAACGTGCCGGGTAGAGAACGGATACAGCAGGGTCGTATCGGAAAAAGGAAATCCCAAAGCCTGGGAAGCCGTTCAACAATTTTTCAAGCCTTACGATTCTTCCTGGAGGGGATTAGGAGAAATACCCGGAAGCGGATTAATACTCCGTCCCGAATATGAACATTATAATGCGGAAAAACGTTTTATTTTCACTGAAAGTGCACCCATTGAGAAGCAAATCTGTCGTGCCGGAAAAATTATGCGCGGCCTGATGACACCGAAGCAATGCCCGGCTTTCGGAAAGCTCTGTACCCCCGATCATCCGGAGGGTGCTCCGATGGTTTCTTCGGAGGGCGTATGCTCAGCTTATTATCGCTATAATCATTAAAATCGACCGATATGAAAACGACACAATGTCCAGTACCACATAAATATGATCATATAGTCATGGCCCACGGAGGAGGAGGAAGACTTACCCAACAACTGATAGAAGAGGTCTTTCACCCGGCATTTTCCAATCCGTTACTCGATCAGTACCATGACGGGGCAATCATCGACCTTCCGTTACGACACATCGCATATACGACTGATTCTTTCGTCGTGAACCCTATTTTCTTCCCGGGGGGCGACATAGGTGATCTCGCCGTGAACGGAACCGTAAACGATTTACTGAGTTGCGGAGCCACCCCCTGTTATCTGTCAGCAGGCTTCATCATCGAAGAGGGATTACCTATCTCGGAATTAAAGATAATCGTGGAAAGCATGAAAGAAGCAGCACAAGCGGCCGGAGTCAGTATCGTAACCGGAGATACGAAGGTGGTAGAACGGGGAAAATGTGACAAGATATATATAAACACAAGCGGAATAGGTATAATTCCGGCCGGAATAGATATTTCTCTGAAACGTATAAAAAAAGGTGATGCCATCATCCTTACCGGAGGCATAGGTAATCACGGAGTATGCATACTTTCCACACGGGAAAACCTAGGATTCGAAACCATTATAAAAAGCGATACCGCCGCCCTTACTACGATGATAACGAATCTGCTGGCAAGTATACCCGATATCCATATCATGCGTGATCCTACACGAGGAGGCCTGTCCAGTACACTGAACGAGATCGCGGAAGGGGCTAATATCACCATAGAAATAGAAGAAGACAAACTACCTGTCAGCGAAGAGGTAGCAGCCGCCTGCAATTTATTGGGATTAGACCCCTTATATGTAGCAAACGAGGGAACCATGCTGATATTCGTACCTGAAGAACAGGCCGAAGATGCCCTCCGGCTGATCCGCCGGGATAAACACGGGAAACAGGCCGCTATCATTGGCCATGTAACAGATGATAAGGAAAGCGATGTTTATCTGAAAATGCCTCTGGGACAAACCAGAAAACTGGACATGCTCAGCGGAGAACAATTGCCACGAATTTGTTGACAAAATAAATATATAACTATGGAAGAAGAAAAGACTTTCTATCAGGAGTTAAGGGAGAAAGGATATACCCGCCGGCAATTCCTCAAATTCTGCGGATTGGTAGGTGTCATGCTGGGACTGGAACAAAGCGGAGTCGCTCAGGTCATCAATGCTTTGGAAACCAAACCCCGTAAACCGGTAATATGGCTCCATTTCCAGGAATGTACCTGCTGCAGCGAATCATTCCTAAGAGCATCTCATCCTCTTGTAGGACAAATATTGCTCGAATTGATATCTCTCGACTATTCCGATACCTTTATGGCAGCAAGCGGGACACAGGCCGAGGAAGTCCGCCTGCGTTCCATGAAAGATAACTGGGGAAAATATATCCTGATCACAGAAGGTTCTGTCCCACTGGGAAGTCCGGGCTATTGCACCATCGCCGGAAAATCGGCAAAACAAGTATTCGATGAAGCGGCAGAGGGGGCCGCCGCTATTATCGCATGGGGCAACTGTGCTTCTTCCGGTTGTATACAGGGTGCTTATCCCAACCCAACCAAAACAAAACCGATTCACCAAATCATATCCGGGAAACCTGTTATCAACGTGCAAGGATGTCCTCCTATTGCAGATGTGATGGCCGGTGTAATAACGTATATGCTCACATTCGATAAAATACCCGAACTGGATAATACGGGACGCCCCAAAGTATTTTACGGAAGGCGCATCCATGATTCCTGTTACAGGCGTCCCGCCTATGATGCAGGATTATTCGTACAATCGTTCGACGATGAAAATGCAAAAAAAGGATACTGCCTTTATAAAATGGGGTGTAAAGGGCCTAATACATTTAACTCCTGCGCTATCATCAAATGGAACGATAATATAAGCTACCCGATACAGTCGGGACACGGTTGCATAGGTTGTGCCGAACCTCACTTTTGGGATTATGAACCTTTGTACAGCCATATTCCTGATGTACACGGTTTCGGCATCGAAGCCACGGCGGATAAAATAGGTCTGGGACTCACCGCAGTTGCAGCAGCCGGGATAACCGCCCATGCCATCGTCACCAATATCCAAAAACGCAAACTTATCAAGAACCAGATGGATAATGATGAAATTAATCAGGAGAATTTCGCAGAAGACGAAACAGATATAAGAAAAAAAGAAATTCAGCTCGAAGAAAAAGCCGACCGACTGGAAGAAGAAGGGCGTATAGAAAATAATAAAAAATAGTAACTTATGGTACAAAGAATAGTAGTTGACCCCATTACCCGTATCGAGGGGCATTTACGCATGGAAGCCGATATAGAGAACGGCGTTATTACAGATGCATTCAGCACCGGTACGATGGTTCGCGGTATAGAGATCATCGTAAAAGACCGAGACCCGCGCGATGTATGGGCTTATGTAGGCCGCGTATGCGGAGTATGTACTTCGATACATTCTCTGTGTTCGGTCCGCGCCGTAGAAAACGCTTTAGGCATCGTTATTCCTCCTAACGCCCAGCAAGTGCGCAACCTTATGCAAGGGGCCTTAACGGAGCAAGATCATACTACACACTTCTACCAGTTACAGGCTTTAGACTGGATAGATGTCATGTCAGCTTTAAAAGCCGATCCCAAACAGGCAGCAGCGGTAGCACAAAGCATATCGCCCTGGCCTAAAAATTCCATAGGTTACTTCTCGGATATACAGAAGAAAGTTAAGAATTTCGTTAAGACTAGTAAGTTCAGTATCTTTTCCAACGGATATTGGGGCCACCCGGCGTATAAATTACCTCCGGAGGTCAACCTCGTAGGACTGGCGCACTATTTCGAAGCTCTCGAAAAGCAAAAAGAAATGGTAAAGATACAGACCATATTCGGCGGAAAGAACCCACACCCCAATTATCTGGTCGGAGGAATGGCCTGCGCCGTCAACATCAACGACCCGAATGCTATCAATCTGGAAAGATTAAGCGCCGTAGCGGAAATCATTGAACTCACCCAGCAATTTGCCGAACAAGTTTATCTGCCCGATGTTATGGCGATACTTTCCTATTATCCCGAATGGACGAAAATAGGAGGAGGACTGCGCAACTATATAGCCTACGGAGATTATCCGATGGGGAATTATGACGAACTGTCGACATACAAGAGTCCGAGGGGAATCGTATACAACCGCGATATATCGAAAGTAGAGGAATTCGATCCGAACGATATGGACGGGCTACAGGAATTTATCAATAATGCCTGGTACACTTACGATCAGGGAAAAGACGTAGGTCTGCATCCTTCGGTAGGAGAAACCAATCTCGATTATACCGGCCCAACTCCTCCGTACGAATATTTGCCCAGAGACAAACCTTACAGTTGGATCAAAACTCCGCGTTATAAAGGCGAACCGATGGAAACAGGCCCGCTGTCCCGTAACGTAGTGGGATATGCAATGGGGGTAGCCGACTACAGAGAAATAACAGACCGTTGCCTGAAAGAAATGAAACTTCCCTATGATGCGATGTTCTCTACGGCAGGGCGTACACTGGCACGAGCTATGGAAGCCGTACTGGTATCAAGATGGATGGGGGATTTCTATAAAGAACTAATCAGTAATATTAAAAAAGGTGATTACCGGATGTTCAATAATACATACTGGGAACCATCTACCTGGCCGAAGGAGGCCAAAGGTTTCGGCCTGACGGAAGCTCCACGCGGAGCGCTGGCCCATTACGTAGATATTAAGGATAAAAAAGTAAGCAATTACCAAATGGTAGTTCCTACGACCTGGAATGCATCTCCCCGGGATACGAAAGGTCAGCACTCTGCCTTCGAAGCTTCTTTGATCGGGACGCCGGTATTCGATAGCAAAATTCCATTGGAGATTATACGTACGATTCACTCGTTCGATCCGTGTATGGCATGTGCCGTGCATCTTTATGATGAGAAGGGTGAACATTTACACCAGTTCGATACGTTTTAAGTAAAAGGAGATACTATTATGATAAGCAGGAAAAAACGATTACGCGAAGTATATGTATGGGAATTACCGGTACGGATTTTCCATTGGGTAAATGCAGTTGCCATCGTAGTCTTATGCATTACCGGTTACATTATAGGTAATCCTCCGGCCATACAACACGGTACGGCTCCCGAATTCAATTACTGGTTCGGGTGGATACGTTTCATCCACTTCGTAGCGGCATTTGTATTCGTTATTAATTTCCTGGTACGCATATACTGGGCATTTGCCGGTAACAGTTTTGCCAGATGGCCTAACTATATTCCTTTGAAAAAAGAACAATGGAGGGGAATCATTGAAACTACAAAAGTAGATGTCCTCTTGTTATCGCCCAAACCGGTATATGACATCGGTCATAACAGCCTGGCGGCATTCACCTATTTCGGAGTGTTCATTCTATTTATTATCCAATCGCTTACCGGATTTGCCATGTTCTGCGTCTCCACTAATAATGTAATGGAACCGTTCTTCACTTGGCTGCTATTCTCAATGGGAGGATTTTATGTCGTACGTGACATACACCATATTGCCATGTGGGCTTTCATCCTCTTCTCCGTCGTTCATGTATATCTGGTATTTTACCACGATTATATAGAACGCAACGGAATAGCCTCCTCTATTATCGGAGGTTGGAAATTTATCCGGGAAGATCTGGCCGAAGAATATGAAACGGAACAAAAACAAAAAGTATTGATTGAACGGCAGAAAAATATAGAGAAACGGGACAAAGGTGTCCTGAATTTAGAGAGAAAGGAGTGATATATGAATGAGATTTTAATTTTAGGGCTTGGAAACCTTGTGTTGAAAGATGAAGGAATAGGTATCCATGTGGTTCAGAAACTGCAATCACAGCAAATACCTACCGGTGTAGATGTCCTTGACGGAGGAACAGGAGGATTGTTTCTGATTGGCACCTTACAACAGTATAAACACTTAATACTGATAGACGCCGCCCTCGACGACCTGCCTGCCGGAACAGTACGACGTTTAAAGCCACGATTTTCCAATGATTACCCGCGCTTGCTCAGCGCACACGAAATAGGGCTGAAAGACATGATAGATGCCATGCTTATCGAAGGTAACATACCCCAGATAAACTTACTGGCGGTAAGCGTAAAAAATTTCCAAAGTCTGGGAATACAACTATCTCCCGAAGTACAACACTGCATTCCTCAAGTTATCCAGCTCGTATATGAGATAATTGAGGAGTTGAGAGGACATAATAACACTAATTATGCCTGCTGATGGACCCGGAACAGACCTTTAAATAAATCCCGAAAAATTTAAAATTTTTCGGGATTTATTTAAATTGAATATTGTTATTCAAAATTATTTCTTCACAAATGATCTTACAATTATACCGTTATCTGTTTCTGCTTTTAAGATATATATACCCGGTAACAGATTATTTACAGGAACAGAAAATTCCGAAGTTCCGATAGAAGACGATTCCCATACCAGACTTCCTGCTGATGAATATATTTCAACTCTGGAAGTTACCCCTCCGGCATAAACATGCAACTTGTCCATTACAGGATTCGGATATATGCGCACATTTTCAGTATACAATGCATCCACAGCCCCCGCCTCGGTTACCACCAGAGGCAACCGGTTATACTCCTCCGGTTCCATAGATACATAAATATTATCTTTTACATATTTTAAGGATAAAATATATTCTCCGGGGTCCAAAGAACTTAAATCACCGTACACATATCCCGATATATTATTCTGACGGCCGGGAACCCAACCTATAAGATCGGCGATACATGTTTCGGCTCCCGTATAAACGGAACGGGCAAACAATCCGATCTGCACATCTCCCTGAGAACCTTGATTGTTACACAAAAAATATTGGTACACTTGTTCGTTCTGCATATAACTATTCTGCTCTCCATTGCGTTTCAACGGCTGAGCCAGAATAAGAACCGGTACCGTAGGAGCAGGATGTACTGTAATCATATCCTCCGTGGTTCTTAGGAACGATATAGATTCACCATTGATAGAATCGGTGTAAAAAACAGAAACTTCGTAATCGCCGGGAGCCAAAGAAATCTGATGTTTCAATAACAGATTCACATCACTTTCTCCATATATCATGGCAGAAGTAGTATAAGTCGTTAACTGTTCTTTTCCAACCGGCATGAACATCAACGAAACCGATCCTTTCAAATGTACTTTGCTTTCATTCCGCAACGATACTTTAAAACCCGATTCACATCCGCTATAAACAGTACTCATAGGAATAACAGAAGATAACAAACTCATTTCGACTTGCGTGTCCCATTCACCGAAAACAACAAAATTATTTTCTATAACAAGAGGAATCTTTCCTTTCTGGTTAATAGGGAATAAAGCATCAATCCAGTCGGCACGTCCTGTTTCACGAAAAACCAGACGAAGTTCATATTCTCCGTTTTCATAAGTTGGAGGAATAGTCGCTTCTAAAGGATAAGTAGTATAAAGATAATACGGGTCAAGAGCATATCCCGCACGTCCCAGTACCTCCAATAATTTATCGTTCTGATATAAAGCGATCCCCATTTCTCCCTCGAACCGGTTCACATTATAATTCCAGGCTTTGTTCACCGTTACCGTAAAGGCAGTGCCCAAAGGAACCCGGCTATCGGATACTTCAACATCTCCGAGTAAAGTCTGGGGCTTCAGTATTTCTTTTTCTTCTCCCTGTTCCGCCGGACGAATCCCCACCATAACCGCCTGGTTATAAATATAACTTCCTTCTCCTCCGCCTATACCCAAGTCGTCAGGATCCATATAATTCATATCGAAAAAACCGTCGCAAAGGCCGCCCCACCCCCAGTTTATATGTAAAAAGTTATTACTGTCTATACCGTCACAAACGAAAGCATGTCCTACTGTTTTTGATGAACCCGAATAATATAAAGGCCTTCCGGATTGCAATTCGCTCAATATAATATTTACCCACTGGCTTGTCGTACAATTATCCCGCTCATACAACCTTAAAGAATTGCCGCTATACTTGAAATTTTCTACTAAAGCCTTATACGCAAACATATTATTCGATCCGCTCGCAAAGGGAGTATAATTCATGTTTATGGAAATCCCCACATCCGACATTAACTTTGCGACCGCATCACCTTCTTCCTCCTTAAATTTCGGTGTAGTCATTGTTATACCTGAAGGACTCTGACGGTAGGAATATTCATACACATCGATCATATTATCCCAATCGTATCTCGACTGACTGAAATCGGCACTCAATTCACCGGCATACTCATTATAATAAGTATTGGAACCTTCTCCTTCCCCGGGCCAGTTATGGTACTTCATGATCTGGGCAAGGGCTGTCGCAACGCAACCGGTCACCATATTCCTTCCATTATATTCCGGACATTGCCCGTTAAAAGGTGCATCTTGGTTCCATCTTGTCGTTATCATAGGCGATACGACCACACTCGCTTTTTCAAAGGCCGATCGTACTACTTTAATTTTACCGCTTCGTACTCTATCTACATACTCACTATATACCTCCAGCCAGCTGTTTAAAGCATCGGGCATACGGTCGGGAACGATCTCCCCCTGATCGGCATATCCTATAACAGGAGTCAATTCATCATCACCGGAAACTACGACAAAACCACTCAATGTATCTATATTAAACATATAATAGGCAGGAGACTTCTCTATAGACCGTATTGGCTGCACCGGACGTACAGACCGCAATTTTGAAGATATCTTCTTTCCGGAACCGGAAGTAGTTGTACTGATATAAGTCTCTGCTATTTTCAGTGCTTGTTCCTGTGTTATCTCTTTAGCCCATAAAACAGGGAAGAAAAAGATAAATATCGAACAAAAGAGAGAAATACGTTTCATATATTTTATCATTTAATATAAAAAATCATCAGCAAATATATAAAAAATTACATAAATAAAGTATCTCGAATAATTTTAATTTATAATAAGGATTATTCCCCCCTCCGCATGTTCATGTTTAAACATCGGGGATTCCCGGGGCTTCGGGGGACTGACGGTAACGTAACCGGGTTGACTGGGAAGGGGCTGTACGGGATTGTGGAGAGAGGTAATTCTTCAGGGATGAAGTGGTGTGGATAATAGTATGGGTAGTAGTAGTAGTAGTAGTATGATAGTGGTATTGGGTGTGAGTGTGGTATGGGTGTGAGTGTTGGGTATTAGGTATTGATCTGATGTTCTTGACCTGTACATATAAAACAGGAGCCTGATCTTCCGGGGGTCATCTCCCCCTTCCGACAAGGCTCCTTTATGTGGCGGCTACCTACTCTCCCACTTTGCGCAGTACCATCGGCGTGACGAGGCTTAACTTCTCTGTTCGGTATGGGAAGAGGTGGGACCCTCGTGCTATAACCACCTTAATTTCTTTTTAAAAAAAGATCCGTATTGAAAGCAGAAGCGAAAACAATGCACTCAAATTATAAACTTCGAAACGTACGTCCTGTGAAAACCGAAAGTCACGGGTGATTAGTATTGCTCGACTTTGACATTACTGCCTTTACATCTGCAACCTATCTACGTCATCGTCTCTGACGACCCTTAAGGGAAATCTTATCTTGGGGCTGGCTTCGTACTTAGATGCTTTCAGCACTTATCCAATCCCGACTTAGCTACTCGGCTATGCTCCTGGCGGAACAACCGATAAACCAGGGGTCGGTCCAACACGGTCCTCTCGTACTAGTGTCANCGTTTTCACGAAAACGTAAAACTGATGAAACCCCTGTCCCTGAGTGACTACAACCAGTTACAGTTAAACGCTAACGCCGTGTTGTCCGATTCGGGTACGATCAGCGAAGAATCCTCCATCCTGAACTTCCGTGCACTGAACATCCGCGAAGCCCACGAACGTCCCGAAGCGATGGAAGAAGCCTCGGTGATGATGGTAGGTTTGGATCCCGATCGTGTGATGCAAGGGCTAGCCGAGTTACAGAACCAAGATATAGAAGAACGTAACTTTCGTCCCGTGTATGACTACTCGATGCCCAACGTAAGCGATAAAGTAGTGAGGATAATCCTCTCCTATACCGATTATGTGAAAAGGAATGTCTGGAGGGAAAAGTAAGTAATGATGGAAAAAAAGAGGGTATTAATTATTTCATCAGAGCCTTGGCGTCAGGAAAGTAGCGGAGGAAATGTTCTCACTAATTTATTTTCACCGTTAAAAGATGAATTTGAATTTGCACAAATCTATACAAATTCTCAGCTGCCCAGCAATAATGTTTGCAAACGTTATTTTCATCTATCGGAAAAAGAAATGCTATCCAGCATATTACATAATCATTATTTTGGTAATGAACTATATTATGAAAATTATCCGGAAAATGATATTACCTGTAGTCAGTCGAAAGATATAACAAGTGGAGGAATCTTTTTTTATATTCGTCGATTAAGATGGGAGATTTTTCAGACAGTTCGATATTTACTGTGGGGAATTTCTAAATGGAAAAGTCCCCGGTTGAAGAAATTTATAGACGAATTTAATCCGGATATCATATTTGCTCCTATGTATTATGATATTCATTTACATAGGCTGGACCGGTATGTTGCAAAGTTGACAAAGAAAAAGCTTATTTCTTATGTTTATGATGATCATTTAAGCTTACGGCAATATTCATGGTCGCCTGTATATTGGTATAACCGTTTGGTATTACGTTACAATGTAAAAAAAACGGCAAAATATTATAGTCTCCTGTATACGATGACTCAGGAACAAATGGATGAATATCAGCCTATTTTAAAAGTTCCTATGAAGATTTTGAAAAAAGGAGGGGATTTTAATGGGGAGATGATAATTAAAGAAAAATTAGACAAACCTCTGAAAATCGTGTATGGAGGTAACTTGTTTTATCATCGGGATAAACTTCTTTGCAAGCTTGCAGAAGCTCTTGAAAATATCAATCGTAATGAGATAAAAGCACAACTTTACATATATACCCAAAATCCTATTACGCCATATTTACTGAACAAACTGAATGATGGGAGAAATAGTTTTTTGATGGGGAAAGTATCGGAAAGAGAATTAAAAGATATATACCGAAATAAGTGCGACATTGCTTTACATGTAGAATCATTCTCACGGAAACCCCGGTTGATAACCCGATTATCTTTTTCAACTAAAATTATTGATTTATTATCAAATGCTTGTTGCATATTTGCTGTTTGTTGGTCGCAAAGTTCGCCCTATAAATATTTGAAGAAAGAAGATGCGGCAATTTGTGTTTCTGATCCTAAAAATATTGAGTCCGAGTTGATTTATCTTATTGAAAATCAGAATATTATTTTAGATTATCGTTTAAAGGCCTGGGAGTGCGGTAAGCGAAATCATGATACGAAAAATATAACCGCTTTATTAAAACAAGACTTTACGAATTCATTGTAATTTTTATAGCGACATTAATATGAATAAGAAAATATTAAATGTTGTTTGTGTCTATTTTTCCATTCCGTTTTTTTTTGGAAAGCAATTGACCTATTTCGGAAGAAAAGGTTATGAGATTCATTTAATCTGTAGTCCTTCGGATAAAATAGCCGCATTCTCAAAACAACATCACTGCCAATATAAGGAGATAAGTATATTAAGAAAATTTTCTGTATGGCAAGATATAAAAGCCGTATATGAAATATATAAATATATACGGTTAAATAAATTCGATACGGTTTGCGGGCATACTCCCAAAGGTGGTTTGCTTTCTATGATTGCAGCATATATGGCGGGAGTTCCTAATCGAGTGTTTTTTCGTCACGGATTAGTATATGAGACAAGCACGGGATTGAAGAAGTTTATTTTGCTTAGTGCCGAAAGAATAGCGTCTTTTTGTTCTACTAAAGTCGTATGTGTAAGTCCTTATTTAATAGAAAGGAGCCTTACAGATCGTTTGACATCGAAAAAGAAAATGATGTTATTGAATATTGGTTCCTGTAACGGAGTAGATGCTAATATAAAATACAATCCGGATTTCATAGATATTTCCAGGAAGAAAGAATTGAAAAGAAAATTGAATATACCCGATGATGCTTTTATAATGGGATATACCGGACGCCTGGTCTGTGATAAAGGAATCGTGGAACTGGTAGATGCCTTTTTAAAATTACAACAAGATAGGGAAAACTTATATCTTTTGTTGGTAGGGCCGGCAGAAGAGCGGGATGCTTTACCTGAAAAGACGCTTCAAGAAATTCGAAGAAATAAAAAAATCGTTTGTACAGGATTAATCGAATCGGATATGGAATACTATTATTCTTTGATGGATGTCCTTTTATTGCCGACGTATAGAGAGGGGTTGGGTACTTCAATACTGGAGGCTTCTTCAATGGGAAAACCGGTATTAACTACATCACATACGGGTAGCCGGGATGCTGTTGTAAATGGAGTTACCGGAATGTATATAAATATAAATGCAGATTCTATTGCAGAGAAAGTGTCAGATTATTTGAATAATCCGGAACTTTGCAGAAAGCATGGAGAAAATGGACGCAAATTTATTATGAAAAATTTTGAAGAAGAAATCATTTGGAAAGAAATAGAAAAGAAAGTCTATACAAATTAAAAAATCATGTATTATTATCTTCTAGTCCTGTTATTGTTATGGTCTATGGAAATTTTCTACTTCCGGATCGCCGACCGTTACAATATTATCGATAAGCCCAACGAGCGCAGCTCCCATCATCGCATTACCCTTCGCGGCGGCGGTATTATTTTTTATTTGGGCGCGTTGGTCTACTTTCTGACCAACCATTACCAATACCCCTGGTTCATGCTCGGTCTCACCCTGATCAGCCTTGTCAGTTTTATAGACGATATCCGTTCCGTTCCCCGTGGTATCCGTCTCATTGTCCATTTCACGGCCATGTTCCTACTGTTTTCCCAGCTCGGTCTGCTAAGCGGTATGCCCTGGTGGTACACTCTGGTCGCCCTGATAATCAGTACCGGTATCATCAACGCCTATAACTTTATGGACGGTATCAACGGCATTACCGGGGGCTACAGCCTCGTTCTGCTCCTTTCACTGGCATGGATCAACCATTACCGGATTTCTTTCGTAGAACCCCCTCTGCTGTATACCCTCATACTGTCCGTCCTGGTTTTCAACCTGTACAACTTCCGTCCCCAAGCCCGCTGTTTCGCCGGCGACGTCGGTTCCGTCAGTATAGCCTTCATTCTGGTATTTTTGCTCGGCAGGCTAATGATAACCACCCATGACCTCAGCTATATCATCCTCCTTTCCGTGTATGGAGTCGACACTGTCCTGACCATCCTCCATCGTCTCCGTCTCAAAGAAGATATCAGTTTGCCCCACCGCAAGCACCTGTACCAGCTGATGGCCAACGAACTGAAGATTCCCCATATCACCGTCAGTCTGATATATATGTCCTTACAAGCCCTGATCATCATCGGCTATCTGTGCAGCAGCCGTCCCTATATTTATTTACTGGTAACAGTCCTTTTGCTGAGCCTTATCTATATACTGTTCATGCGTAAATATTACCATTTACACCAACCTAAATCCGTTTCCCCATGCAAGAAATAAAACTCCTGACCGACGAACTTTTAGACCGAGTCATTCTCGAAGCCCGTGAAAATCCCCGTTTACGTAAAAACTATAACTTCCACGACGACCATGCCGATCCCGTCAACCGCATGCTCAACGCCCTGGAGCCGGGAACCTATCTACCTCCCCACCGCCATCAAGACCCGGACAAGACTGAGATCTACCTCGTCCTCCGGGGCCGTCTCGAAGCCCTTCTGTTTGACGATCAGGGAGAGGTAACCCGACGGATACAGATGGGCCCCGGTACCCCTGTCCACGCCATAGAAATCCCTCCCCGTACCTGGCACACGATACTGGTTCAAGAGCCGGGAACCGTGATCTATGAAATCAAGGAAGGTCCATACGTGCCGTTATCACCGGTTCATCTGGCGCCTTGGGCCCCTTCTGCGGAAGACAAAGAAGAAGTGCTTCGGTACATGCAGACATTGAAAGAAAAATAAGTTATCGCTTAAATGATTTACGAATCCTCTCTCTTATAACTTCTGTTTATGAGGTATAAGAGAGGGGATTTTTTTATAAGATACGAATTGTCATACTAAGAATTATATCTATCTTTGTCATTCAGGCAAATGAAAATATGTCTGTTCGTAACGGAATAATTCTCTAATTAATATGAAAAAAGCATTAATAACCGGTATTACAGGGCAGGATGGTTCATTTCTGGCCGAGTTCCTCATTGAAAAAGATTATGAAGTTCACGGGATTATACGTCGTTCTTCATCATTTAATACAGGACGTATCGAACATTTATATTTTGATGAATGGGTCAGGGATATGAAGCAGCAACGCCTGGTTAATTTACATTATGGCGATATGACCGATTCCAGTTCTTTAGTCCGTATTATTCAACAGATACAACCGGATGAAATATATAACCTGGCAGCTCAGAGCCATGTAAAGGTAAGTTTTGATGTTCCTGAATATACGGCCGAGACCGATGCTGTCGGAACACTCCGTTTATTAGAAGCGGTGCGAATATTGGGTCTGGAGAAAAAAACACGTATTTATCAGGCATCTACGAGTGAATTATTCGGGTTGGTACAGGAGATTCCCCAGAAAGAAACGACTCCTTTCTATCCTCGTTCTCCGTATGGTGTTGCAAAACAATACGGGTTCTGGATTACGAAAAATTATAGAGAATCGTATGGAATGTTTGCTGTAAACGGAATTCTTTTCAACCATGAGAGTGAGCGCAGAGGGGAGAATTTTGTAACCCGTAAAATTACTTTGGCCGCTTCACGTATTGCTCAGGGAATGCAGGATAAACTATATGTAGGAAATCTGGATGCGCGAAGAGATTGGGGATATGCGAAAGATTATGTAGAATGTATGTGGTTAATGCTGCAACACGAGAATCCCGAAGATTTTGTAATTGCTACAGGTGAAATGCATTCGGTACGTGAATTTTGTACATTAGCTTTCGGGGAGGCTGGTATAAACCTGACGTGGCAAGGCGAAGGCATACATGAAAAAGGAATAGATAAATCCACCGGAAAAGTTTTAGTAGAGGTGGATCCGAAATATTTTCGTCCCTCTGAAGTCGAACAGTTACTGGGCGATCCGACAAAAGCCCGTACGCTGTTAGGCTGGAATCCCCGTAAAACTTCATTTGAAGAATTGGTGAGAATTATGATGAAGTATGATATGGAATACGTCAGGAACTGGCGCTCATAGTCGGGGTTATGGAAAAGGATTCTAAAATATACGTTGCCGGACACCGGGGACTTGTAGGCTCGGCTATTTGGGAAAATTTGCAAAAAAAGGGTTATACGCAGCTGGTGGGGCGGACACATGAACAACTGGATTTGCTGGATGGTGCAGCCGTGCGTTCTTTTTTCGATGAAGAACGTCCCGATTATGTAATTCTTGCGGCAGCTTATGTCGGTGGTATTATGGCTAACAGTATATACCGGGCCGATTTTATATATCGTAATTTACAGATTCAGCAAAACGTGATAGGGGAGAGTTTCAGGCATCAGGTGAAAAAACTCCTTTTCCTGGGTAGTACTTGCATCTATCCGCGGGATGCTGAACAGCCGATGAAAGAAGACGCTTTGTTGGCTTCTCCTCTGGAATATACCAATGAACCTTATGCGATAGCGAAGATTGCCGGATTGAAGATGTGTGAAAGTTTCAATTTGCAATACGGAACTAATTATATTGCAGTGATGCCTACTAATCTGTACGGTCCTCATGATAATTTCGATTTGGAACGTAGTCACGTATTACCGGCCATGATAAGGAAAATTCATCTGGGAAAATGTTTGAATGAAGGAAACTGGTCCGGAGTGGAATACGATCTGAATTTAAGGCCTGTAGAAGGCATAGACGGAACAAGCAGTCATGAAAATATATTAAAGATACTGGATAAATATGGCATAACATCGCAGCAAGTCGAGCTGTGGGGAACCGGAACTCCCTTACGTGAGTTTTTGTGGAGTGAAGAGATGGCCGATGCCAGTGTCTATGTGATGGAGCACGTAGATTTTAAAGACGTGCGTGGAGTGCATCCCGAAGTTCGCAATTGTCATATCAATATCGGTACAGGCAAAGAAATAACTATTAGACAGCTGGCCGAGATGATAGTTGAGACGGTCGGTTACAAGGGTAATTTAACGTTTAATGCCGATAAACCGGACGGAACACTGAGGAAGCTGACCGATGTTACGAAACTTCATGACTTGGGCTGGCGTCATAAAATAGAAATTGACGAGGGCGTCCGGCGGATGTATGATTGGTATTTAAAAGGTGAGAAATGAAAACTCCTGATAGTAAATAAAAAGGTTCTGCACGGGACCTTTTTTATTTTGCATTATAATTTATACCTGTCATTTTTGATGTTTTTTTATAAAGCGTTTCAATTCGTCGCCTATATTTTGTTTGCAGCGGTTAAAGTCGTCATAGTTCATTTTCAAATGTCCTGTTATATCATAGGTATTATGGCCTTCCACTAATAATTTGAATATGTGTTGTTCCGTATCGTTCAGGTGAGACAAAATAGAACTCAGGTCTTTTATGTCAATATCATAATCGGAAAGAATTTCGGGAAATGCTTTTTGTAAATGAGCATACTGTTCATAGTCAGCTTTAAGGCTGAGAATCTCATCATAGTCTTGCAAAAATATACGATACATCCATTCCCGGATGTGAGATCTGAATTTAATAATTCCCATGAATTGTTTTCTTTAACAAGTTACTGTTATTCTATAGAAAACCTCCGTTGGTTAAATATTTTTTAGTCAGTATCTACATTAATTTATAATGTCTTTGTATGTTCAGCGGAGGTTTATTGAACAACAAAAAGCCATTATATTCTGCAAATAACTTATTCAAAATTACATAATAAGATTCAGGCTTTAATAAGAAAAGTACGTTTTTTAATTAAAATTAAAGTCCTGGCCGTGTGTTTCCTAAGAAAATAGTTTTTTTGATCAGAATTCTACAGTTACACCTAAAGTAGGTAATATGATCCCGCTTTTCTGATCGATATATTTCATTTTATATCTTTCCGTTCCATGATCGTCAGTATATTTTTCACCTGTGCTTCTCAATACAGGCTGATTATCGTATTTGGTGTTTAATACATTTTGCAGGTCTATATATAATCCTATCATTAGTCCTTTGCGGTAAAAACTTTTATCCAGTCTTACATCTATCTGAGTAAATGTTTTCAATCGTTCACTGTTATACCGGTTATAGTCGTAATAGGGCCTGCTGCTTGCATTCCATGCGGTGACGACAGACGACGTATATTCGTCGTAAGGAGTATAAGGAGCACCTCCCATCAGCCTGAATTTTAATCCGAAGTCCCAATTATATTTGAATTTATATGTACCCGACACCGTGACCAGATGGCGGTTATCCCAGGCTGTCGGTATAAATTTGCGGGTTTTAGGATTACGGAATTCGCTGTGGTACCAGGTATAAGAAGCAAGCATCGTAAATTTACCGCTTCCATACCAACGTATCATGAGTTCTGTCCCGTAGGCTCTTCCTTCCGAAGAACTAGAGGCTGCTTCATTACCCGATGCTCCATAATCGACACCTTTACAAGCCAGCGGAATAGAATCGGTAAGCGAAAGAGGGGCATTATCATATTTTTTGTAGAATCCCTCGGCGGTAATACGGGCGTTTTTACCTACCCGGTATTCCAGACCGGCCACTACTTGGTCGGAACGTATATATGACAGTCCGTTGTGCCTGTTGACGAGAGTTCCGTCGTTATTTTTATATCCCAGGGTCGTATAAGCCGGTAACTGATAATATCTCCCGATGTTACCGTTTATAAACAGACTCTCCGTGAGACCATACGATAACGATAGCCGCGGCGAAATCTGTTTGGCCGGATTGTTCATTTGAGAAGAATAGTTATTGGCATCGGTACGTATGCCCAGAGATGCCGAGAAACGTGAGTCGGGCAATTCATAGGATCCAGAAACGAATATTCCCCACTTGAACATTTTCAGGAACGTATGATAATTGACTTCTTTAGGAGACGATGCGAATATTCTTTGAAAGGTAGTGTTTCTGTAAGTCGCATAATCAATATTGGCTCCTGCCTGTATACGGAAAAGGCGGAGAGTAGATATGTTTTCGAAACGGAGATGATTTTCTATTTCATCCGAATTGTATTTTAATGTCAGGTTATCAAGGGATGATTTGTCGTTATCCCTGTATTTAATGTTGTTATTATTCATATAATTTCGGCTGAGGACAACCGTTTGTACGTGATTACCTCCGTAATGTTTATATACCGCGCCTAATGTGTAAGTTTTTTGTTTTATGACGGGTAAATAAGAGAGAATATATTGTTTCCCTTCATCTTCGGGATCGGCTTTCTGGTTCAGTTTCATGTCGTCGATAGCCCCGATACCGAGTAAAGTGAGTTCATGAGCCTGGTTAAATCGGGTTTTTATTTTGAATTGAGCGTCAGTATATTTGGGCAGGAACGGCATTTTAAGGAGGGTAAAAAGAAGTTGTAGATAAGACTGGCGTACCGATACCAGATATGTCGTGTGAGAACCGATATGTCCGTTTGAAGATAATGCCAGCTCCGACGCTCCGACGGTCGCTTTATAACTGTTCTTTTCTTTGTTCCCGTCCAGCAGTTTAAAATCCAGTATAGAACTCAGAGCATTTCCTTTTCCTGCGGGGAAAGCTCCGGTATAAAATCCGACTTCCCGGATAAAGTCAGCGTCAATGATTCCCATGGGTCCTCCTGAAGCTCCCTGTGTACTGAAATGGTTAATGTTGGGAATTTCTACTCCATCCAGATAGAACCGGTTTTCCATAGGGCCTCCGCCTCTTACCAGCAGATCGTTTCTGTATCCTCCTCCGACGGTGGATGCTACTCCCGGAAAAGAATTTACGACTTTAGATATGTCCCGGTTCGCACCTGCACTTTTTTCAATTTCCTGTACCCCGATAATGCGCATGGAAATAGGACTTTCCGGTGAGGGACGAAACATCCCGGCAGTGACGCTTACTTCTTTCAGGTCTGTTTTACTCCTTTCCATCTCGATATCCATAGCCAGATTTCGGGCAGTAAGTTTGAATTCGGAAGAAGAATAGGGCAAATATCCCAGGCTGGTCGCCTGTACCCGGTATATGCCGGGTTGGATGTTTTTTAATATGAATTTTCCGGTACTGTCTGCAGTACTTCCGTTTGACGTATTCCAAAGTAATACGCTGGCATACGGGATAGGTTCGTTTGTTTGCTTGTCCCTTATCTGTCCGTGAATTTCATAATATTGCTGGGCTGCAACATGAAGAGTAGAGGTATATAAAAGAACGAGTACAATAAATTTTATGCGTATCGTTTGATGTAGTCCGGTCATATTTGTCTGGTCGATATTTTATTTGTTCAAAAGTACGATAAAAAAACGGAATAGGAGTAGTTAAAGTTCTCACTTTTGAACCAATTGAAATTTTAAAGGTTTATAATAAATGATATAATGGATGAGAAAAATGAAGATTCCAAATACTTGTACATCATGCAGAAAAATATTTTGATTAATGATGTTCTTATTTTTGACGGGGAACATGATAATGTCCGGACCGGAAATATCCTGATAGAGGAAAACAAAATCAAGGTGATTTCGGAACAACCTATTCCCGTAGAGAAAGATCAAGAAACCGAGGTTGTGGATGGACTGGGTAATTTTATGATGCCCGGCCTTATCGATGCCCATTGGCATGCTTATATGTCAAGTAATACCATGATGGACTTGTTGACTGCCGATGATGCTTATACGCAATTGAAAGCCGGGAGAGAGGCTGGTAATACATTGTTACGGGGTTTTACTACAATCCGTGATGCCGGTGGCCCAGTGTTTGGTTTGAAGCGGGCTATTGATGAAGGAATAATAAGAGGACCTCATATTTATCCTTCAGGGCCTATAATTTCCCAGACTGGGGGACATGGTGATTTTCGTGCCGTATACGATGTACCGCGTCCGTTTGATTGCTGCGGATGGACACATACCGAAGAAATAGGAGCAGCTATAATAGCGGACGGTGTCGATGCCGTGATTACAGCGGCGAGAAATAATCTCCGTATGGGAGCCAGCCAGATTAAATTAATGACGGGAGGCGGAGTTGCTTCTTTGTACGATCGGTTGGAAGATTCTCAATTTTTTGAAGAAGAGATCCGTGCGGCAGTTAAAGTGGCGGAAGATGCTGGGACTTATGTTATGGTACATGTTTATGCTCCCAGAGCAATAGCCCGGGCAGTAAATGCCGGAGTACGGAGTATTGAGCACGGACATTTGATCGATGAACCTACTATGGCATTGATCGCCGAACGGGATGTATGGCTAAGCATGCAGCCGTTCACTTATGACGACAATCATTTCCCTACAAAAGAACAACAGGAAAAACATGCGTTGGTAGTACAAGGAACGGACAATACGTATAAACTGGCGAAGAAATATAATGTACATTTGGCCTGGGGGACCGATTTGTTGTTTAATCCGGTCGGGACTGTAAATCAGAATCAAGGGATTGTCAGGCTCCAGCAGTGGTTTACCAATTATGAAATACTTAAAATGATAACTCATGATAATGCAGAATTGTTATCTCTTTCAGGTCCGAGAAATCCTTATCCCGGTGATTTGGGAGTAATTAAAGAAGGCGCTTTAGCCGATGTCGTGATCGTTAAAGGTAATGTTTTGGAAGATATAAGCTTGCTTGGCGAACCTGAAGAAAATATAGTTTTTATTATGAAAGATGGAGTTGTGTATAAAAATCTATTATAAATAAAATGTAAAACTTATTATGAAACAGATCTTATCATTATGTTTGTCAGCAATTGCGATGGCAGGATTCAACGATTCCTATGCATGTACACGCGCTCTTTACCAGGGACCGGACGGTCTTACGATTACGGGCCGCACAATGGATTGGAAAGAAGATATACAGACTAATCTTTATATTCTTCCGAGAGGAGTATCCAGAGTGGGCTATGATAGTAATAATACTGTTAAATGGACGTCCAAATACGGTAGTATCGTAGCTACAGGATATGATATAGGGACTAGTGACGGAATGAATGAAAAAGGACTGGTCGTTAATATGCTGTATCTTCCTGAGTCCGATTATACGAGACCTGGAGATACACGTCCGGTTATGGGTATAGCCATTTGGCCGCAGTATGTACTGGATAATTTCGCTACTGTCGAGGAGGCTGTTCGGGAACTTCGGAAAGAAGTTTTCAGGATAGACGCACCTAATATGCCCAATGGAGCAGCTTCTACTCTTCATATGTCTATTTCCGATGAGACGGGAAACAGTGCTATACTGGAATATCTGAACGGAAATCTGGTAATACATGAGGGCAAACAATATCAGGTCATGACGAACTCTCCCCGTTACGAGCAGCAGCTGGCTATTAATGAGTATTGGAAGGGGATAGGCGGACTTACCATGCTACCCGGCACTAATCGTGCAGCCGATCGTTTTGTACGTGCCTCTTTTTATATAAATGTTATTCCTAAGACTTCCAATGAACGGGAGGCGTTGGCCGGAGTGTTCGGAGTTATGCGTAATGTTTCGGTCCCGTTGGGAATCAGTACGCCCGAAAGACCGGAAATATCCTCTACCCGCTGGCGGTCGATATCTGATCAGAAAAATAAGATTTATTATTTCGAATCTACTTTGAGTCCCAGTACCTTTTGGGTCGATTTGAAAAAGATGGACTTTACCCCTCAAGCCGGAACTAAAAAATTGAATCTCGTTAATGGTGAAATATATACAGGGGAAGCGAATAAGGATTTCAAGGAAAGCAAGCCTTTCCCCTTTCTGTTCCGTTTACCGTAAAAATAATTTGAAAGATAAGCAAACAAGAGCGTCTGTCCCGAATCATGCAGGGCAGACGCTCTTGCTTATTTGATGTATAAATTGTGGGAGATTATCCTGTTATTCTGATTTTGCTTTGTCCGTTTGCCGATTTCGTTACTTGTATTTGTACGGCTATTCTTTCGTTCATTTCCTGTACATGTGAAATAACACCAATTTTACGCCCCTGAGTTTGTAGCCGTTCTAAAGCGTCCATTGCTATACTGAGTGTTTCAGAGTCCAGCGAACCGAATCCTTCGTCTATGAATAATGATTCTACATTCATTCTGTTGGATGAAAGAGACGATAATCCCAGTGCCAGTGCCAGTGAAATCATGAAAGATTCGCCTCCGGATAATGAATGTACGCTACGTACTTCGCCTAACATATCTTTGTCACATACCTGTAAAGCTAATGTTTCGCCTATCCGTTGTAGTTCATAACGTTGGGTGAGATCCTGTAAGTGCTTGTTCGCATACCCCAATAGTACGTCCAACGTATATCCTTGCGCTATTTTTTTGAATTTCGCCCCGTCGGCCGAACCGAACAGGATGTCCAGTTTTTTCCAGTTCTCTGCGGTATGTTCTTTTTCCTTAAGTTCTTTTTCATATAATCTTATCTGCTCAAGATTTTTTTCCCGGTTACAGAAAACCGTATCGATCTCGGCGATGCGTTTTAGAGCATTTTGCAACGCATTCTGCAGTTCTTTGAGTCTGTAATTTGCTATTTCCAGTGTCTTTTCACGGTCTATTTTATATTTACTCTTTCTATGTTCGTCCAGTAGTCTTTTTCTTTCCCGGCAGGTTGCCGTGATGCTTATTTCATCATTGCGTAAATTTTCCAGATTTACGCATTATATGTATAGAATGAAAACAACATCCAATAAATTGATAACAAATATCCTGTAAATCAAAGTTTTATAATCTTATTTTTATTTTCGGTTGTTTTCAGTACTTTCAGTAGATTGGCTCTTGTTTGGTGCAATTTTGTTTCTCATTTGTTTCTCAAATTCGATACTTATTCGTATATTTGCAGTAGAAAAAATGAGAAAGGAATCCCTATGGCACGAGTTAAGAATCATACAAAAGTCAAAGAGCCAATTCGTCTTCGGATGAAGTCGCTGAGCAATGGCAGCAAGAGCCTGTATCTGGATATATACCGCGACGGAAAGCGGACATATGAATACCTCAAGATGTATATTATCCCGGAAACGGATAGCAACTCCCGCAGGCAGAATCAGACGACAATGGACGCCGCCAATGCCATCAAGTCGAAGCGTATTATCGAACTGACCAGTAATGAGGCCGGGATTGTATTCCGTAAGGACAAGACTTTCCTGCTGGATTGGATGCAGGTTTATATGGAGGCTCAAGAGAGTGCCGGTAAGAAAGATGGCAGTCAAATCAAGATTGCCATGCGCATACTGAAAGACTATGCCGGAGAAATGGTCACACTGGATCAGATTGACGGGGACTTTTGTCGTGGCTACATCACTTATCTGCTGACGGAATATCATCCGAAAGGCAAGGACATATCGAACTACACGCTTCACAATTATTACCGTGCGTTGAACGGTGCGTTGAACTCTGCCGTCAGGAAGAAAAAGATGAAGGCCAACCCTTTCAACGAACTTGAGAAGTCGGAGAAAATCCGCAAGCCGGAGAGTATGCGGTCGTACATGACCATCGAAGAGGTACAGGCGTTGATTGACACTCCTATGCCCCACGAGGAATACGAGATTGTAAAATGCGCATATCTGTTCTCCTGCTTTTGCGGATTACGCATCAGCGATATAATCAAGCTGAAATGGAATGACGTGTTCGTTGACAGGGGACAGTACCGTTTGGCCGTGTCCATGAAAAAGACCAAAGAGCCTATTTACCTGCCCCTCTCTCCTGAAGCGTTGAAGTGGATGCCGGAACGTGGGGGCAAATCATCAGAAGATAATGTGTTCGACCTGCCGTCCGCCAATACAATCAGAATGCAGCTCAAACCTTGGGCGAAAGCAGCCGGAATCTCCAAGCGGTTCTCCTACCACACCAGTCGCCATACGTTTGCCACCATGATGCTGACGCTCGGAGCGGACTTATATACTGTCTCGAAGCTGCTCGGCCATGCCGATGTGAAAATGACACAGGTGTATGCCAAGATTATCAATAAGAAAAAGGACGAGGCTGTGAATCTTGTAAACGGTTTGTTTCACTAATTGAAGGCATTCTGTGGTCCATGTCTAATTTACAAACATATATTTACGGCATTTCTCCGGTTGTAAATGCAACCGAAGTTAATGCTTCCATCACATATTATAAACTCAAAAAGGTAAATCGACATGAAAAGACCTGAAGACGGCCTTCTCTCTTTTTGGAGGGAGCCAACACCTGCAGCACTTCGCTGCGGACAAGGATGTGGCGAATGAACTTTTCGCCCTGCTTACCGAAGCAAAAACAGTTTATCTCCACGATGTTGTGTTGGGTGGTAAACAGTACCACCGCTATGTGGACGATTTCGTAAACGGACACCGGTACATAGACTGTGACCATGCGGCCTGCCGGAACTGCCACGAAATGAACATCCACATTGTCAAGGGGCTGCTGACCGAGTGCGCCAGTTCCGTCCAGCCCTGCTTTGCCGCACCGGATTTCACGTTTAATGAGTGCATGAAGTTGAAACGGATGTATGACACCTCGGAATCGTTGTCTCCGCTTGGTCCGCCCCGTATCAACCGACCTGCGGCTCTCTCTCTTTCTTTTGGTTGTAATTTTACCCCGGAACAGATGAAAAGTATAGTGGCTTGCGCCAATACTTATCATCTGTTCTGTGTTTCTGTACGCATTGAAGACATGGAGGCTCTCTTCGCCTGCAAGAAGGGCTTTTCCATCCGCGTGAACAATATCCGCCGTGTGGTAATCCTGTTCGATGCGCTTCTTGAAAACTCGTTCATCCAATCTCGGTGGCAGAATGTTCTCGGCAAGGGCGCATTCCTGCAGTCCAAGGACGGGACACGCTCCGTTTCGGTGTCAACCCTGTCTTCCGCGCTGTCATCCATCAAGAACAACATGACATCGGTCGCATACAGCATCCGAAAGGTCATTGATCGGCTGAAAGAATGACAGAAAGTGACAAGAAGCGAAGTATGTGAAAGGTAAAAGCATGAGAGTTACAATGACACGTGCATAGTATCATTCCCCAAATCACGGCATCTTCGTTTACAGGACATACCTTTGACCTCCGTTAGCGCGCTGCATAACGGAGGTTTCATCTCCATTGTCAAAAATCAAACTGTGTTATTATGCCGAATAGAATGACATTCATGGAGCGGATGAGCGGACGGCTCGCCGCCATCGAATCGGTACTGAAGAAATTGGAACCGGTCGAAAGTCTCTTGGAGCGTATTACGCTGCTGGAAAATACCATCTTCACGACCAAGAGAGTTTTCACATTTCAGGAAGCCTGCATGTATATCGGGGTTTCTGAAAGTATGCTGTACAAGCTCACATCGAGCAAGGAGATACCGCACTACAAACCGCGCGGTAAAATGGTTTATTTCGCCAAGGAGGAATTGGACGAATGGCTGTTGCAGAATTATGAACCTACCATGAACGAGGCAGTGCGCAGGGTGACGGAAGCCGCCGCCACAGAACCGTTCCTTAACAAGAGACGCTATGGAAAACGAAAGAAGGATTGACCGCACAACCAGCATGGGGATGGATGAACACCGCCTGTCGGACATCCTCCATGCCTCGCAAATCAAGGCGACGGACATTTATGAGACCCCTCCGCAAATCATCTGGATAGATAACTCAACGATTGCCACGCTCGGCAATTTCAGTGCATCGACTGGCAAGGCGAAATCGAAAAAGACGTTCAACGTCTCTGCGCTTGTCGCCGCATCATTGGCGGGGAAACAAGTATTGAACTACCGTGCACATCTGCCCGAAGGCAAACAGCGTATTCTGTACGTCGATACGGAACAGAGCCGTTTCCATTGCCGCTCGGTATTGGAGCGTATATTGCGGCTGGCCGGGTTGCCCACGACGACCGATCCGGAGAATCTCGATTTTTTCTGCCTGCGTGAATATTCGCCGTCGGTGCGTATCGAGGTCATCGACTATGCGCTGCGCCAACAGAAAGGCTACGGACTGGTCATCATCGACGGCATTCGCGACCTGATGCTCGACATCAATAATGCCGGTGAATCGGTGGAAGTCATCAACCGGATGATGGAATGGTCTTCGAGATACGACCTGCACATCCACTGTGTGCTTCATTTGAACAAAGGGGACAACAACGTGCGCGGACATATCGGAACGGAGATGAGCAACAAGGCGGAGACCGTGCTGGTCATCAGCAAGAGTAACGAGAATCCCGGCATCAGCGAAGTCCATGCGCTCCATATCCGGGAAAAAGAGTTCAAGCCGTTTGCATTTACCATCAATGAAACAGGACTGCCCGTCATTGCGGAAGTACACTCGTTTGGCGAGCCCCCGAAGCCCAAGGCAAGAACGGGGTTTACGGAACTGAGCATCGAACAGCACCGCGAAGCTCTCTCTGCCGCATTCGGGGAAAAGCCCATCCGGGGATTCGACAACCTGCTGCAGAGCCTGATGGTCTCCTACGAGGCAATCGGGTTCAAACGCGGCCGGAGTGTCATGATAAAACTGATGCAATACCTGATAGACAACCTCAAGCTCATCATCAAACGGGACAAGTTGTTCTATTACGACATGACGCCTACCGAGGCCATGCTTTTTGATGAAGAATGAAGTCGTGCGCGGGCTTATATCATTTAGTATACTTTAGTATTTATATATATAGGGGAAAAACTAAACTAAACCTTTTTTTGAAATCAAGTGAAAGAAAAATAGATGACCATAGCAGAAGCAAAACAAGTACGCATCGTGGATTTTCTGGCACAGCTCGGCCACCATGCACAGCATATAAAATCGGAACAATACTGGTACTTCTCACCGTTACGGAACGAGCGTACCCCGTCGTTCAAGGTGAATGACCGAATCAATGAATGGTACGATTTCGGCGAGGCGACCGGCGGCGACCTGGTGGAACTGGCAAAATACATTTGCCGGACGGACTGCGTGAGCGAGGCACTGGCGTATATCGAGAGGCTTGTGAATGGCGCATCACTACCGAGAACCCGTATGCCGACCGCTCCACCCCGACCGGTGGAGGCTGAAATGAAAGACGTGATCGTGATTCCACTCCGCCATCACGCCCTGTTCTCTTACCTCCAATCCCGGCTTATCGACGCGGACATCGGCCGTATGTATTGCAAGGAGGTGCATTATGAACTGCGAGGCCGTCATTATTTCGCTCTCGCATTCGGCAATACCTCCGGTGGTTACGAGGTGCGCAACGCCTATTACAAGGGATGCCTGAACAACAAGGACATCTCATTGATAAGACATCTGACAGAAGAGACACAGGAAAATGTCTGTGTTTTCGAGGGCTTCATGGATTTCCTTTCCTATATGACACTGAAACTGGCAGGCGACCGAACGGTCTGTCTTGCCATGCCATGCGACTACCTCGTGATGAACTCGGTAAACAACTTGAAAAAGACGCTGGCACGTTTACAGGAATATTCGGTCATCCACTGTTATCTCGACAATGACCTTGCCGGGCAGAGAACCACAGAGACCATTGCCGGGATGTATGATGGACGTGTCAGCGATGAATCCTGCCACTATGCGGAATACAAAGACCTGAACGATTACCTGCGCGGAAAGAAACGCTGATATTCAGTGTTCTCCTTTGCCACCTAAAGCTCTCCACCACGAGAGCTTTTTTTATGCCCCGATTTCTCCATTTCCCTCCATAGAGACTGCAATATAGTACGATTTAATAGTTCGATTTTTGGAAATTACATAAATCTCATTAACGAAATAGATGTTTAATGCTCAATTATTTTATGGTTTTATATTTCGTGCGTTTCTTTGCAAAATCATACTAATACAAATTTTAATATTCATACTAAATACATGAACTCATATTTCATTTTTGCCATCGTCCTGACGGTTGCCTACATCATTTACTACGCCGTCATCATAGCGCATGACCTCTACGGGAAAAAGGGGACGGACAAACCGAACGAGGAAGTTTTCGACCTCGGCGCACCGGAAGAGGAAGAGAGTGTGGCTGTCACGGAAAGCGAGACCGGCTTCAGTATCGGTAGCGAGAACTACGAGACGGAAAGTACGGCTACCTCTTCCGAAACATCCCTTGAGGATGTCAAGGACAAACCGGGAACGGCGCAGGAGAAACTGGAACGGCTGAAGGCCGAGGCGGAGGAACAGATGGAAGAGACCACGCCTTACCTGTCGGACGCACGCACGTCGGAGGAGATGTACAAGGCTATGATTTCCAAGGGACGGTTAGACAACCGACCGGAAATAAAGTGGAACCCAATTCAAGACCGGTTGTGAGATGTCGAAAGCTAAAAAGATTCTATGTGCGCTGTGCCTCCCGTTCCCCTACACGACTTTTGCCAAAAGCGGATGCGTGAACTATAGCTGGGGAGCGGATGCGTTGGCCACGATGCACGACTTCGTGGTGACGATGATGCTCTATGTCCAGTATATCTGTTGCGCTATCGCCGGAGTTTACGTCATCGTGTCCGTCTGTCAGATATACATCAAGATGAACACGGGCGAGGACGGCATCACCAAGTCGATAATGACGCTTGTAGGTGCGTGCCTGTTCCTGATCGGGGCATTCTATGTTTTCCCGGTTTTCTTCGGCTACCGCATATAACCTTACTTGTATCAGGTCGCAGACAAATAAAGTATTCACTAAAAAAGTAAACGTATGTTTCAGAAAACCAAACAGCTGTGCCGCAAGGCATTCGGATTCGTCAACGGAATCCCTACCAAAGTAATGATGTTCTCCTTCATGCTGCTGTCCGGCATGGTGGCGAAAGCGCAGAACTCCGCAGGCGACTATTCCGCCGGTACGAGCGCATTATCCACTGTCGCCGATGAGATTGCCAAGTATGTGCCTATTATGGTGAAATTGTGCTACGCCATTGCCGGCGTTGTGGCCATCGTGGGTGCAATCTCGGTATATATCGCCATGAACAACGAGGAGCAGGACGTCAAGAAGAAGATTATGATGGTCGTGGGAGCATGTATCTTCCTCATTGCGGCGGCCAAGGCGTTGCCTCTGTTCTTCGGTATTGCCGCTTAAACATCAAGGATAAGTATGAAAAGCAAGGACGAACGCTATCCGGACTATCCGCTGTTCAAGGGACTGCAACGGCCTCTTGAGTTTTTGGGCATCCAAGGCCGGTACATATATTGGGCGGCGGTGACGACGTGCGGAGCCATTGTCGGCTTTGTCGCCGCCTACTGCCTGCTCGGTTTCATTGCCGGGCTTGTCGTGCTGGCTACCGTCGTATCGGTCGGTATCGTGCTCATCCTTCTCAAACAGCGGAAAGGACTGCATAGCAAGAAGGTCGCTCCGGGTGTGTATGTGTATGCCCACTCGCGCAAGATCTGACGAAAGAAAAACCATCACGGCAATGTGCATGGCTTTATTGATTGTTGAACGCGGGCGGGTTTGTCTTGAAGCAAGGCGAACCTGCCCCTATTTAATTACACGTATATCGAAATGACCCTATACATCATTTTATGTTTTGTCGCTTTGTGCGCGGGTATGGCCTTGTCGGTCTATGCGTTCGGTACGGGCGGCAAGCGCAAGCGAATCTTTCAGGACATCTATTTCTCAGCGGAGGAAACGGACGGTGTGGGTGTGCTGTACACCAAGACCGGCGAATATTCCGCCGTACTTAAGATAGAGAATCCGGTACAGAAATATTCGGCGGACATAGATAGCTACTACGACTTCACGCACCTGTTCACCGCCCTTGCGCAGACCTTAGGCGAAGGGTACGCCATCCACAAGCAGGATATCTTCGTCAGGAAACAGTTTGCAAGCGAACCGGCTGACGGGCAGGAGTTCCTGTCGGCGTCGTATTTCCGCTACTTCAAAGGGCGTCCCTACACGGACAGCCTTTGCTACCTGACCATCACGCAGGAGGCGAAAAAGAGCCGCCTGTTCTCGTTCGACAACAAGAAGTGGCGCGATTTCCTCGTGAAAATCCGCAAGGTGCATGACCAACTGCATGACAGCGGCGTACAGGCCAGGTTCCTGAACAAAGCCGAGGCGAGCGAGTATGTCGACCGCTACTTCGCCATGAACTTCAAAGACCGCACCGTGTCGATGACGAACTTCAAGGCGGACGATGAAACGGTGTCGATGGGCGACAAACGCTGCAAGGTGTACAGCCTTGTGGACGTGGACTGTGCCGCACTGCCCTCGATGATACGTCCGTACACGAACATCGAGGTGAACAACACGGAAATGCCGGTCGATCTGGCTTCGGTGGTGGACAACATACCGGACGCCGAGACGGTGGTCTATAACCAAGTCATCTTCCTACCCAACCAAAAACGGGAACTGGCGATGCTCGACAAAAAGAAGAACCGCCACGCGAGTATTCCGAACCCGAACAACCAGATGGCGGTCGAGGACATCAAGCGTGTGCAGGAGGTCATTGCCCGTGAAAGCAAGCAACTGGTATATACGCACTTCAACATGGTGGTAGCCGTATCTGCCGGTGCAGACCTGCAAAAGTGTACGAACCACTTGGAAAACGCATTCGGGCGCATGGGCATCCATATCAGCAAGCGGGCGTACAACCAACTGGAACTGTTCGTCGGTTCGTTTCCGGGCAACTGCTACACGCTCAATGAGGAATACGACCGTTTCCTGACCCTTTCCGATGCGGCGATGTGCCTGATGTACAAGGAGCGCGTGCTGCACAGCGAGGAAACACCGCTGAAGATTTACTACACCGACCGTCAGGGTGTGCCGGTGGCTATTGACATCACGGGAAAAGAGGGAAAGAACAAGCTGACGGACAACTCGAATTTCTTTTGTCTGGGGCCTTCTGGGAGTGGCAAGAGCTTTCATATCAACTCGGTCGTGCGCCAGCTCCATGAGCAGGGAACGGATGTGGTCATGGTCGATACGGGAAACTCATACGAGGGACTGTGCGAGTATCTGGGCGGCAAGTATATCAGCTATACCGAAGAACGGCCTATCACGATGAATCCGTTTCGCATCAACCGGGAGGAATACAACATCGAGAAGATAGACTTCCTCAAGAACCTTATCCTGATGATTTGGAAAGGGTCGGACAGCCAAATCCCCGAAATTGAGTTCCGCATTGTCGAGCAGATAATCATAGACTACTATGATGCCTATTTCAACGGATTTACAAGATACACCGACGAGCAACGGGAGGTACTGCTGAAAAACCTGTTTGCGGCGGCCAGCCGAAAGAACCCAAACAAACCACCCAGAGAGGTGGATGAGATGGTGCGCAAACAGATAGAGGTGCTTGAGGCACGGCGGGCGGCCCTCAAAGTGACGGAGCTGAGTTTCAACTCATTCTTTGACTACTCATTCGACCGTCTGGAGCAGATCTGCACCGAAAACGACATCACGACAATCAGCTACTCGACCTATTCGACCATGCTGCAGCCGTTCTACAAGGGCGGTGCGTATGAGAAAATTCTCAACGAGACAGTGGATTCGGCACTGTTTGACGAGACATTCATTGTCTTTGAAGTGGATGCAATCAAGGAAAATAAGAAACTGTTTCCCATTGTCACACTGATTATCATGGACGTGTTCCTGCAGAAAATGCGCATCAAGAAGAACCGTAAAGTCCTTGTCATCGAGGAAGCGTGGAAGGCCATTGCCAGCCCGCTCATGGCGGAATACATCAAGTTCATGTACAAGACCGCCCGTAAATTTTGGGCTTCTGTTGGCGTGGTGACGCAGGAGATACAGGACATCATCGGCAGCGAAATCGTGAAGGAGGCCATCATCAACAACTCGGACGTGGTGATGCTGCTGGATCAAAGCAAGTTCAAGGAACGCTTTGACGAAATCCGAAAGATTCTTGGTCTGACCGAGGTGGATTGCAAGAAGATATTTACCATCAACCGCTTGGAGAACAAGGATGGGCGCAGCTTCTTCCGCGAAGTGTTCATCCGCCGGGGGACGACCAGCGGCGTGTATGGCGTGGAAGAGCCGCACGAGTGCTACATGACCTACACGACCGAACGGGCGGAAAAGGAGGCACTGAAGCTTTACAAGAAGGAACTTCGGTGCAGCCACCAGGAAGCTATCGAGGCATATTGCCGGGACTGGGATGCCAGCGGTATCGGGAAGTCCCTGCCTTTTGCACAAAAAGTAAACGAGACGGGGCGTGTGCTCAACCTCCGTCCCGTGTATGAATCCAAATAAGCATTGCAGCCATGAAACGACTACTCCTTATCCTGACCATCGCCTCGGTCGCACTCTGCCAGACGGTTCACGCCCAGTATTACAGCGTGAACTACGACACCCGTACCGTTGCGGCGATGGTGGCCGCCTTCGGTACGGAAGCGGTCGCCGAAGGGTACTACCGGGAGCAGGTCGATGACATCCTCAAGCACTACACGGCAGCGGAGGTCGCTACCGCCGGGATATTCGCGGCCAAGTTCTTGGAGCATAAAGCCCTGAGCGACCTCGGCATCTGGAACAGCCGCACGGAGAACTACTACTACCGGCGCATCTACCGGATGGTGGCGGAGAAAATCATGCCCAAGATATGGGTGGTGGCGAAGCAGATGCTCCATTCGCCGCAAACGGCTATCTATTGGGGCAGTTACCTGATGAAAGTCTGCGACGATACCAAAAGTCTGTGTATGCAGTTCGAGAGCGTGGTGACCAACAGCACGCTGACCTTTTCGGACATCGCCTTTCTCGAAATCAATCCGGAGATTGCCCCCTTGCTAAAGCTCTCCGAAACGGGAAACATCGACTGGCAGCGGATGATGGACAACTTCGCCCACATACCGGGCAACTTCACGCACGAGAACCTGAAAAGCGACCTCGACAACCTTTATAACACGGGTGTCGGCCTTGCAACGGCAGGCATTGCCAATCTCGGTGACGCCCTGTTGCAAAGCAGCTCGTTCCATGACCTGATGGGCGGAAAGGTTGAAGAAATCGGCAACCTGTATGAACACTACGGGAGTCTATTCGAGCAGGCGGAACATGACATCGGCGGCTTGCTGATTGACATGGTGGGTGGTCCGGACAACGTGGCCGGTCTGTTCAACTTCAGCAACTACAACCTCACGGCATGGATGACCGACTACCTGGACGAAGCGATGGGGAACTATTACACGCAGCGGTGGTACATTGCCCGGCGTGACCAAGGGAGCGTATCGCTGTGCGACTACTATCCTCCGACGGACGACAACAGCATCCTGAACGGGGGCGCATGGGTGCGGTTCAACACGAGCGACCCGAATTTCTATCCCAACGCCTCGCAACGGGAACAGGTACTTGCCAACTCGGAAGGATATGCCGGTTGGTCAAGAAACCGCGTGCAGCAGTTGAACAACCAGAACGACGGGTTCAGCTACAGCATCAACTATTGGATGAGTGCCTATATCATCAGCAAGAAAAACAAGCAGACCAAAAAGGCATACGCATACGAAATCCATGTGAGCAAAAGCTGGAATAAGGAAGAAGTTGTCTATGAGGAAGTCTTCGATTCCTACTCGATGGACTTGAATACGTTTCGGGCGCAACTGAATGTCCGACTTGCGGAGTTCAACGAAAACGAGGACGGCTACACCTATTATATATCTTCCGGTACGCGGAACTATTACCAAGCAACGGACGCCGCCAAATTGAAGGGATGCGAGAGCGTGACCATCAGCGTGACCTGTTCCGACGGGGTTACGCTCGGACAGGGCTCGACACAATACAAGTGCCGTAAATGCGGCAGCTCGTTGAATGCCCACACCAAGGAGTGCGCCATGCAGACCTCGGTGACGGAAAACAACCTCGACCTTTCGGAACTGGATGCGCTGTTGAACGAGGCAAACAGCCAAGCGGCCAATCTTGAAGCGCAAATCGGGACATTGGAAAACGAGAACGCTGTCCTGCTGAAGAAAATCAGTACGGCGAGCATTGAGGATGCGGCGGCTTACCGACAGCAGTATAATGCAAACAAGACACGGATAGACCGTCTGAAAGGCGAACTCGCGGAGTGGAAGAAGAAACAGTCCGACTATGCTCAGGCGAAGTCGGAAGCCGCAGACGACAACAGCGTAGCGACGGATGACTATTACCGCATTCCAGCTATCATGCAAGACTGCAAGGCTGCCTACGGCCTGACATGGCAGGACGGCGGATCGTGGAACGGCTATTCGTATGTGCGCAAGGCGACAATGCCGAACATCAACGGCATCATCACATTCAAGGCTACGGTCTCGATTGCCCGCAAGCCGAAATATTTTCTCGGCATCAAGATTCACCGTGCCATCATCCAAATCCAATGGGAACTGACCTCGGTCTATACGGACACGCACGTCGCCGATGTGCTGACACTCGATCCGGGGCTTTCGGATGCGGAGAAAACCAAATTAGTGAACGACCGCATCGCCGAAATCGCCCGTGAACACCCGTCCTGCAAAATCACGACGGAATACGCCCGCAGCACACCGCTGGAGGAAACTCCGTCCGGCGACGTGTACCATCTGCTGTGGTCGAGCGACCGCCTCGAAATCGCGAGGGAGGTGGACAGCAGAATCACAAGGATATACGCCGACTTGGTATCGCTGGAAAAGATGATGCACTACAAGCGGAGCATCCTTGACGTGATGAAGGATGTGTTGCCCGGACTGGACACGGACGAAGGCCGCAGGCTGACGCTCGTGGAGGAATGCCATGACCGCTGGGTGGAGAGCGCACGGACGTTTCGGAACGATGGCGGCAGAAACGGCGGAAAGGAGGTGCGGCCATGAAACGCATTTTACGGATAGCCGCATTGCTGCTCTTCCTGCTGCCCGGTATCGCCAAGGCGCAGTGGACTTTCGATATAGTCTCCGTCGAAGCCTACATCAACGACCACAAGAAGCAGCGCAGCCTGTTGTTGGCCCGCAGTACCTTGGAGTACAGCAACAAACTGTTGCACGAATACAGCTGTAAGGAAGTCGGGGGCTATAAAGAGCTGAATATCGACCTTGACCGGTACACCCGTGCGTTCGATGTCATCGACGTCATGTACCAGTCGTTGCGCACGGTGCTGAACGTCAAGAATACCTACACATCGGTCAGCGACCGTATCGGCGACTATAAATCATTGTTGGAGGATTTCAATGCGAAGATATTGAAACGGGGACGCATCGAATCCGCAGATACCCTGATTATCTCCATCAATGCGAGGGGGCTGAGGGCGATTGCCCGTGAGGGGGAACAGCTCTACAAGTCCGTGAGCGACCTCGTGCTGTATGCCACCGGAGCGGCAGCCTGCTCGACCTCCGACCTGCTGATGGTGTTGGAGGCCATCAACCGCTCATTGGACAACATCGAGCGGCATCTGAACCGTGCGTATTTCGAGACATGGCGGTATATACAGGTGCGTATCGGCTATTGGAAGGCAAAGGTATATCGCTCCCGCACCATGCGGGAGATTCTCGATGACGCCTTCGGGCGTTGGCGCGGAGCCGGAAGACTGGATTATTAACGACAAAAAGAGAAGAATATGAACAGAAAACTATTACTCATGGCGGTGGCGGTCACCGTAACGACAGCCGTACACGCACAGTATGTAACGTACAACCATGATTCGCCGAAGCAGAATCAGGTAACGGTCATGGAGACCGGTACGGGCGCACTCTCGCCCGACCTCTATTATTCCGTGCTGCACAACAAATACAAGAAGTCGGCAGCGGCCAAAAACAAGCTCTCGTTCCGCACGCTTGCCGGTATCAATCTCTACAACCAGGTGGACGAAGCGGAAGCCATTGATTCGGCCTTGGTCAAGCGGGCGAAGGTCGAGGCGTTGAACGTTGCCGACCGGCAGGTGGACATCGCATGGCTTGCCGAGGGCGATAAGGTCAGCGGACAGATGGAGCGGTTCCGGCGCAACATCGACCGTATTCTCCTGTCCGGTGGCACTCCGGCCGACAAGGAACGGTGGACGGAATACTACCACGTCTATCAGTGTGCCATCAAAGCCACGAAAGACGCCTATATGCCCAATGCCCAGCGAAAGAAGGAGTATCTGCGCATTTACGAGGATGTGGCACGGCAGAACGAGATTTTAGTGGGCTACCTTGCCAAGCGTCAGAACGCAACGGTGACGAATGCACTGCTGAACGCAACGGACAACCGTACCCTGCATAAAGGCGGTATTGTCCGCAATGCCATGAGCCGGTGGCAGGAATCACGCCTTGCGGTGCGTGGTTCGCAATCGGGCAGCAACGGAAACGGCGAAGATGACAACGAGAGTGTAAACAGAGGGAAATAAAAAGACAGGGCTATGGCAAACGGAGATATACTTTCGGATTTCGGCATCAACCTGTTGGAGGAGGAAATAGATGATGTCATCTTTCAGACCAACGAGTTTCTGACTGACGCGACTTTTACCGGTGCGCAGGGACCTTTTTGGTGGATATTGCAGATGTGCATGGCACTCGCGGCACTGTTCTCCATCGTCATGGCGGCAGGTATCGCCTACAAGATGATGGTAAAGCACGAGCCGTTGGACGTGATGAAGCTGTTTAGGCCGCTTGCCGTGTCGATTATCATCTGCTGGTGGTATCCGCCTGCGGACACGGGTATGGCGGGGAGCCGGAACAACTGGTGTTTTCTCGATTTCCTGTCCTACATCCCTAACTGCATAGGTTCGTACACCCATGACCTGTATGAAGCCGAAGCTTCACAGATATCGGACAGGTTCGAGGAAGTTCAGCAGCTCATCCATGTGCGTGACACGATGTACACGAACCTGCAGGCACAGGCGGATGTCGCCCACACAGGCACATCCGATCCCAATCTGATAGAGGCGACAATGGAGCAGACCGGTGTGGACGAAGTGACGAACATGGAAAAGGATGCGGCGAAGTTGTGGTTCACGTCTTTGACGGCAGGTGTCATCGTGGGGATAGACAAAATTATCATGCTGATTGCCCTCGTGGTGTTCCGAATCGGTTGGTGGGCTACTAACCTACTAAACACATTATCACATTATAAATAAGCGAATTAATTCTTACTTTATTAGAATGGATAACAAAAAAGCAACAATGATATAATTTATTTGTACGTTGTAGCAAATGCTCTCATTTGAATATAAACAAATGTACGCATTAATGGAGATAATGCAGAAAAACCATGAAGCATATACGACTCACTGCCACTCTCCATTTGTAGATGTGTGAAAGTAACAATCCATTAATGGACAATAGGGTATATAAAGGACAGATTTCCCGTATATTCGTCTCCTTATTCCTGAATTATGAGCGTAAGTCACATAATTATGGAGAGATATCCACCCTTTAATGGGGAGAGCTGTCGGCAAATATTTGATGGAAATGCCCCGAAAATCACAGGAGAATAGCCATACAATGGGCTGATACACAATAATTATTGGATAAACGTGGTCTGCTCCTGCAAACAGCAAGTTGTCTTTTCGTTAAACGAAAACAGGACGGTTTAACGGCGGAAACGCCGCCAAACCGCCTCCCCCCAAAAAGCTCCGGAGTCGGCTTTGATTTTCCTTATGCCATCTCTATACATTTACTTTCCAATTACAGGATTTTTCTTGAATATCCCATAAATGAGCATATAATCCCTCATCTTTTAATAATTGTTCATGTGTCCCTTGTTCTATAATATTTCCACCATCTAAAACAATAATTTTATCAGCATCACTTATTGTTTTTAGTTTATGCGCTATAACTATAACAGTTCTACCTTGTATTAAAGAATTGATTGCATACTGTATTTCCACTTCATTTTCTGGATCTAAAGAAGCTGTTGCTTCATCTAATAAAATTACAGGAGCATCTTTTAATATAGCACGTGCAATTGAGATTCTCTGTTTTTCTCCTCCAGATAAGGTACATCCACCTTCACCTATCATTGTATCATATCCTTGAGGTAAATGTATTATAAAATCATGACATTGAGCTTTTTTAGCCGCCTCTATTATCTCATTATCTGTAGCATTCTCTTTACCAAATCGAATATTATTCTTTATGGTATCCTGAAATAAATATACGTCCTGAAATACCATTGAAATGCGTTGCATAAGTTTCTCAGGATCAATCTCTCGTATATTTTTGTTACCTAATAATATTACACCTTTATCAGGATCATAAAACCGAGCGCAAAGTTTCATCAATGTACTTTTTCCACTTCCAGAAGGCCCAACTATAGCAGTTAAAGAACCTTGTTTCATTGTAACACTTATATCATGTAGGATATATTTATCATTATACCCAAAAGATACATTTCTAAATATAATATCTCCTTGTTCCGGAGCATCTTGTGTTCCTGACATTTCTGGTTCATTTAGTAAATTCAAAATACGTTCACCTGCAATAGAATAATAACGGAATTCTGCAAGATTGATTAGTGCTAATGTTAGTGGGTCAAAAACTCTGGAGCCAACGATAAGGAACATCACAAAAATAGCAACAGAAAGTTTTCCTCCAATTAAAAGGTATGTACCACATAATATCATCAAAGTAAGTCCCATACGAAGAAGGGTTACAGACAACATGACAATAGGTCCAATCAGAGCTTCTGTTTTGATATTCGCACGTTTGAGATCATTAAATGCTTCCTGTAAACGGATGAACTTTATTCCAGTCATATTATATGCTTTGATAACACGTATACCTTGTAAATATTCTTCCATTCTGCTACTGGCACGTATTTTAGCCAGAATTTGAGTTTGCCCTAGTTTCTTTTGAATACTAGAAGTGAAAATAAGTATTAAAAAAGAAATAGGAAGGGATAAAAACATAGCAATAGACATCTGCCAATCTACGAACAATAAACCTAAAAAAGCAAAAATAGGCATGACCAGTGCACCAAGCAATTGAGGAAGATGGTGCGACATCCCTTGTTCTGTCATAGCAAAATCAGTTATTAACATGGAAGATAATTCTCCAGAATCTTTTTTATAAAGAAAACCTAATGACAACTTGCGTAAATGTTCGGCTAAAGCAATACGACCTTCTGCACTAATATTGTATGCTTCCCGGAAATTTGCATTATAGGATTTCTTTTCTCCAAAAATCATAAAAATTATGTATACAAACATTATCACAATCAGCCCCCATAATTTAGATATGTTTAGAGGAGTTCCAGTTCCATCAAAAGCTTTAAAAAGGGTATTTATAACTTCTATTGAAAGACAAAAGGGAACTATATTTATAAAGTTTGCAAGCATTGTATACCCCACAGGCTTGTATAAACGTTTGGTTTGTCCTATAGTAATATGTTTTATAGCCTTTGTAATCATATTATTTCATTTTTTTAGATTTAACTTCCAGTTATGTGCATTTATATAAGCATTCCACATATTTTTATATATGCCTGTAGTAACATGAAGTTCGTCATGTCTTCCTTTTTGAACTAAACATCCTTCCTTAAAAACAAGAATTTGATGAGCAGAGGTGATAGAAGACAATCTATGAGCTATGATAATAACAGTTTTACCTTTTATTAACTTTTGTAAGGCCTGTTGTATTTTATATTCATTTTCTGGGTCAGCAAAAGCTGTTGCTTCATCTAATACTAAAATAGGAGAATTTCGTAAAATAGCCCTAGCTATACAAATTCGTTGTGCCTCTCCTCCAGAAAGAAAAACGCCTCTCTCTCCGACAATCGTATCATATCCTTTAGGAAGACTTCGAATAAAATCATCACATTGGGCAGCTTGAGCAGCTTGTATAACATCCGATAAACTAGCTTGAGTATTTCCTGCTGTAATATTGGCATATATGGTATCATTGAAAAGAAACGTATCTTGGAATACAAAAGACACGATCTCCAATAATTGGGGTGAGGAAATATTTTTTATGTTTATTCCCCCTATTAAAATCTCTCCAGAGGAAACATCCCAAAAGCGAGGAATGAGATTGGCTATTGTTGACTTCCCTGACCCAGAAGGTCCAACCAGAGCTGTTACTTCACCTTGTCGAGCGATAAAAGAGATATCCTTCAGCGCTTCTGTCTTTGTCATATTTTCTCTATCTTCGTAAGCAAAACTTACATTTCTGAATTCAATATCATACGTCTGAGGTATTTGAGGAACAACTGGTTCACATAGTTTTTTTTCCTCAAATATTTTGTCTATACGTTTTACTCCTTCATTAATTTCTACAGTTCCTGAAGCTAAAAATGCGAGTTTATATACAGGGGAAGCTACTCCGGGCCCCATCACGATGAAAAAAAGATAAATTGCAGCTAATGAGATGTTTTTAGGATCAGAGGTCATTATTAATATTCCTACAGGAAGAATAAACGTGACTATTGAATTCAACAGAATAATAAATGCAATTATACCATTTTGATAGTTATTACAGCATTTTAAAGCAAATGTTTTATACGCTTCGATTTCGGCATTGAACTGCCGAAAAGAACGTATACTTTGTCCAAATATCTTTATAATTGGCATACCTCTCACATATTGAACAGCTGAAGCACTCATGCGTTCTTGGACATCAAAATAGATTTTCGTAAGTGCAGTAGCTCTTTTCCCTACAAAATTAGAAAATTGCATTCCTATACTTAAAAGTATGCATAATAGAGCGGTGAATGCCATCCAACCATTTAAAGAAAAAAAGATAATAAACATAAAAGTTATGGTTGCAAACACATTCACCAAATCGGGAATAGTGTGAGCTATAAAATGCTCTATTTTTTCGACATTTTGTTCCATGATTTTCTTTATACAACCGATAGATGTCGAATTTAAATATCCCAAAGACAACTGACCTATATGCTCTGAAAGTTTTATTTTTAACCCATATAAAATACGAAAGGCGGCTATGTGAGATAACATTAATCCCGCATACAAAAATAGTACACCCACAATCAAAGCAATAAAAGCAAGCCACCCCCAACTGATCATTAGCTCAGAATCTATCGTAGATAAATCAGAAGCATGAACAAGCAATTCCTTTAATATTTCATATATAGACCAAAATGGTATAAGTATACATAATGCACTTATAGCGGAAAATAACCCGGAGAAAAGCAATAAACTTTTTTTTTCTCCCGCAATTTCCAGTAACCTAGATAATCCTTCTTTTTTCTTCATTATTTATTTAAATATATATTGTCGTAGTTAGACAAATATTTGTCACAATAATTACCAAGTAAAAAATAGCAAACAGCCATAATTCCTGATTCATATAAGCTGGAGTTTTTTTAGCATATTCTTCATATTCTTTCTTGAAATGTATACATAATGAATATTTATTTTCTATATATACAATTACAAGATTAATACATATATAAATTATATATAAACATAATGTATGTATGGCTCCAAGCAGAAGAATAAAACTTAAATGACAAAATAGATCTCCCATTATCATCGGATTTCTCACTTTTTTATAGGGACCTTCCGTTATTAACTTTGAAGGATGCAAAAACCTATCTTTGGTTGCTTGCAGATTACAATTTACCACTTTAGTACCCCAAACAGACATAAAATATCCAATTAATGCAATAAGGATAATATTGTAAAGAACATTTTCCAACAGTATTACTTTTATGTCAAACAAAGAAAAAATGTTTAGTTTGAAGCGAGGTTGATTTAAGAAGGGCATAATATACCAAAGAATAGATATAAAAAAGCCCGAATAATACATTAATGTATATCTATTATTGCAAGATAAATCTAGTGTTTTAGACATATATTTACGATTCCCAACCTTAAATGCTATATAATAAGGAATCAACCAAAGAAATGAAATTATGGCCAAAATAATTTGGGTGGCCCAGCTAAAATAAATCATATTATTTTTGTATAATTTAAAAAATTACAAATAACCAACAATGCCATAAATAAAACTATAAATAATAGTTTTTGATCAAGGAGAACAGGGGTTTTCTTTCTATAAACTATAAGTTCTGATTTATAATATGGTTCTAAAGAATACTTAACCTGTATTTTTATCATAAAGAGATCTATAAATACATATATAGGGAATAAAATGCAAGTGTAGATTCCACCTGTTAATAACACCAAAGAAAAATGTCCTAATATATCCCCTATGATCATTGGATGTTGAACTCTTGCATATATTCCTTCTGTTAACAATTTACTTGGGGCATAAAATGCACTTTTAGTAGCTTCAATATTTTGAGAAACAGACTTTTTACCCCAAATGCCAAAGAAATATACAAACAACAGAAAAGAAACTGGAATATACAAAACATTAAAAAAAACAAATTCGCCATTTAACCAGTCATATATTCCATGCATCCTTGGTTGCTCTATAAAGGGTAATACATACCATATGAGTGCTGGATAAGTGCTCATAAAATATAACTTTTCCGGAAGCTTTGATTGTTTTTTTAATTGAGAATTATGTTTTTTGTAACCTAGTAGAAATGCGTAATAATAAACAATTAATCCACTTAATGAGATCAAACTAATTACTATGTGAATTATCAACTTTGTATTCATTGCTGTATTTTATTATTTTTATCTGTATTTAAATAAGTATTTTCTTCTATATCATTTTTCGAAGGCATTTTTACAGCTATAATTCCTGCAAAATTGTGCCATTTAATGAAAGTATCCATACATTGAAAACCGACATCAGATAGTAGACTCAAATTCTCTGTAAGACTCAATGGAATCAAAACGCCTCTCAAACTTTGAGCCTTTTTTATAACTTGTTGTTCATTCAAACCATTTTCTTGCTTAAAATCCCAATACAAGTCATTCCATATATCCTCAAACAGTGAATTTTCCGCCCTTATTTTCTCTACAAATATAAAAGCTCCACCTTCTACTAATCCATTATATATCCGTTGTAAGACTTTTTTTCTTTTCCATAAAGGTAAAAACTGTAACGTATACAATGATAAAACTAAATCTATATTAGCAAATTCATTTATTTCCTCTATATGTTGTTGTAGAAATTGAACTAATTCGCTACTACATTTTTTTCTTGCAATCTCTATCATTGGTAAACTTTCTTCGACTCCGATGAATCTCACATTCTTTTTTCTTGAATGCTTTTGTAATAAAAGAGAAATGGTTTCTCCTGTAGAGGAACCTAAATCATATACAACACTATTGTCTCTAATAAACCATTCACTTATTTCGATAACAGCCTTTTGTACTTCCTCGTACAATGGGACACTTTTTCTTACATGAGTGTCGAAATGTTGTGATACTTGTTCATCAAATTTCCATTCTCCTGGAATTGATGTTATCAAATCATCGACTAGCCCTTCTTTATTTCTCATATATCCTCCTTTTAAATATATAATTAATTCCTACAATATTTAAAATCTCAACTAATACTACATATAAAATAAATAGAGGTTTATACAACTCACTAAAGTTTCCCCACACAAAGAAACCTAAGAAATAAAGAAAAGAGAAAATGAGAATCGCTTTAGATAAATTCATAAAAAAAAGAATCCTATTACTGATATAATATATAATAATAGAAGAGAAAGCAGTAAAACCACTTATCATTCCAAATGTATATTTATCATAAGGTGAAACTGTAGAATAAGAAATATTGAACATTATTTTCCAAGTCTGTTCGGGGACTAAAATATTTACAATGTTCAATAGCAATACTCCTGCCTGCACTTGGAATAAACAACTTAAAACGGGAAGTTTTTGTTTCTTTGGTGCTATACCATTAATACTATGATTTAAATAAAATATGAAACTTCCAATTATAAGCCAAATAAAAGGTTCATAATCTGATGATATATGTACAATCCCTGTTTGAAGTTTTAGCAAGTACATAAAACCACCCATAAATGCGACTAAGAAAGAACAGAAGCTAATAAGTCCTTTATATTTTTCGATATTTCTAAGAAAGAGAAAATAAATACAGAAAAAACCGAAGAACAAACATTCTTCTCGAAACAAGACAATTGTCAAGTCTGATGGTATATCATGGATTCCCATGTAAGAGTGAATTACATCCCATGAGAAAAATATCCAGGGAAAACCAGTGAAACATGCTATGGCACATAACCACAACATACACACAAGAATTTTCTTTTTAATTTTTATGTTCATAATATGAATATTTTATTCCGTAAAAGTCTAAATCCGACATAAAAGATTGGCAATTCAAAGAGTCACAAAGACAATTTAATCCTATTTTTGTTTTACCTTCTAAAATGTATTGAGTAGTAATAACAGCAGGTAATGCAGTATATAATAAATTATTTTTTGTATATAAATAGTAAAAGGTATCTATCTTTCTTTCTGGCTCTATTTTAGAAACTTGACAAATTACACTTCCCCACTTATTCTCTTTCTTAACGAGACGTTGATAATCATCTTGCAACATAAGTGTTGCTTTATTTAAATTATGTTTATAAAAGATCTTTATAAACATAAACTTCCCCATTGAGATATAGTCATTTAGCATAATGAATGTTGATATCTTTCTTATTTGTTTTAAAGAAGTAGCCAATTGAGTTAATTGTTCGTCAAATGATGGCATACATATTTTTTTATGTCCAATGAAAGGAAAAAATTTGTGATGTGTATATCGAAAAGGAGACACCTGTATTTCCTTTCCATGAGAATAAACATAGGAACGTGTTTTTCCCATAGATGATGCTGCCAGATCATAAGTTGAACTATATGACCAATTATCAACAGCACCATAATAGATATTAAAATTAGTATTTTCTGGGCTGTTTAAATGAGTCTCTATAATAGTTTTAGAAAATACGCCTGAAATACCAGGCATCCAACCAACACCTATAATAAAGCAAAGTTTCTGAGCTTCAATGCTTTTTTCATATGGTTTTAATAAATCACGCAAAATGCCATATCCTCCTATATCGATGTAGTGGCAATTATTTCTTAATGCATGTAAGGCAATCTTGTCATTTATTTTAAATGAAGGTCCAACAGCATTAATAACCAACAAACATTGAGAACAAAAATTATCCAATTCTACATCATTGTTATAGTTCATTTGGTTATACTTAAGTCGCTCACTATTATAAAATGTAGACATAGATATTTCTTTTATGGATCTCCTACCACCAATTAAAACATGGAAGTGAGTTTGTAGTTGTAATAAATATTTAACTATAATAGAACCAATTGTTCCAGTTCCACCTATTATTCCTATATATTTATTATAAACCATAATACTATTCCTCTATAGATATATTTATGTTGTTGTTTTTTAATATTTCGTTTAACATGTGCAGATTGATATTTATGTCTTCAAAAGTAAAGATGCCAGGCATAATTGGTATACATCCTTTTATTATCGAGAGCACAATTACCGCACAAAATACTCCTGTTAATCTAAATGAGGAATCTGAGTGCAATAAACATTTTACAATAGAATTTTGATTTCTTACATAAGTACATACTATCACAGATTTCTCGTTTTTCTCATTTTTCTCCAATTGCCCCTGTTGTTTATTGACCATTTTACAAATCAATTTTCTAATAAAAGAGCTCTTTCTTAGTAAGGGAACTATGCCCATAGGAAGATTTTGCAGATGAAAAGCACAATCAAAATTTTGTAGTTCTTCAAATCGACTAGCTCGTTGTATAGTCCTTATTTCAGGACTAGAAAAGAATATTAATGGCATATTGGAATGAAAACGATCAAAAGTAAAAGTTCTATCTGAATGATATTTAGTTGGTTTTATTCTTCGGATTTCCCTTTCTGAAAGGAGCATCAGGTCATCTTTAAAACCCTCAAACATATTGATTATTGAAGCTGTTCCAGAAACAACACCTGCTCCAAAATAGATTCTCAATTCGGCTTCTAAAACAGTTTTTTTTAATTGTTCTGCAGCATATTCTAGCATGAAAGTTGTCAACCCTGGACATAATCCCATTCCTGTAAAAATTGTTCCCCGAAAATTTGTTATGTTCTCATTTTTTATTTCTAGTACACGTCCACTATGTCCATAGTCATCATTAATATCAACACATATTACGTGATTTCTTAAACAAATTGTATAAATATCTGTTCCTACACATGAAAAAGGACCAAGTGCCAAAATTATAATATCAAATTGTTTAATAACAGATTCTATATTTTGGGTATCATGTATGTCCATTTTTATGAACTTTACTTTCTTCTCTGATATCTTATGAATACCTCTTGATGCTATAAATAATTCACAAATATCATGATAATGTAGCAAGTAATCTGTAATAAATTGTCCCGCAATCCCTGTGCCACCAATTACTAAAACTTTCTTTTTAGACATAAATTTCTATCTTTTTTTAAGCTTATCCAACAAATTATATAATACAGAGTGATCCCCAAACTAAAAATGCCTGGTAGTAAGCATTCGGTCTTGGGAATTATCCAAGTGACAATAGATAAAATAATTGTTAGTATAACAGGGTTCACAACTATAGACCATCGAGGAACTATAGCTTTGGATGAAAAGTTACTAAATCCAACAATCAGCCAGGTCACTGGAAGTAGAATAAACATAAAGGGGAAAAAAGGTATATTAGATCCTGTTAATAATTGCCAATCTATATTTGTTTGCATTATCATTTTTGATGTACCAATACTATATATTATGGCATAGCTGTAATGATAAAACCCCAACATCAATAAAGAATAAGATATACAGAATGTATTAATAAGCGCAAGCTTTTTATTAACTTTACACATTGTTGTGTATATGAAGTATGTCCCTAATATCCAAAAAGGAAAAGTAAAAATACATCCAAAAGATGATAAATTTAAAATAGTTTCTTCTAAAGAAAGTAGTCTTGAAACAAAATAATCTGTTTCAACAGTTTTCATCTGTACTAGATAGTCGCAGGTTGTGATAAATAAACCTGAGATTACACTTATAATGATTATACAGTCATAATTACGATTGTTCATTCCATAAAAATTAAAAAGCTGCCGGAATCTTTTAGCTTCCGGCAGTCTTTATTTATTTTAAATATTGAATTTTGAAGGGATTACCTTCTGTTTTTATCTTTAAAGGTTCATACTTATCTTCTTTATAGTTGTAAAGATAATAACCTGTTCCTTGAGTAGAAGCCATCCCGAACACCATATAGTCTCCTGCTTTACATTGACTACATGACCAACCCGTAGTTCCGTCAAAGTTCATTTTTTTGACAGTTTTATTATAAACATCTATTTCAAATGTTTGCATTGATTTGTCATTTACATAATCAGGTGGATTACTAACATATCCCGGAACATTGAAATATCCATATAGCTTACCATTTCCTGTATATGTTTTGCTATAAATATAATTTGCTTTATTACCCTTTATGTCCGGTATACTAATTGTTTCTATTGGGAAATAGTATGACTGATCAAAGTCTGTTTCTCCTTTCTTTATACGCAAGAAACCTTCTGTACAGTTTGCAAAATATCCGAAGCCTCCTACACAATAAATATAAAGATCGCCTTTTTCATCAATGAAAGGATCACCTGAATACTCATAAGCGGTTGCCATTGTAGCTCTATTATCAGATATCATTTTAATAGGCTTGTCTGTCTTTGTATCAATCAAAAGTACATAAGCTCCAGTATTAGGGTTAAACTGGGACTTATCTTGAGCTAATCCTACATATAAAATACCATCTCTAATAACCGAAGCACCAGGTTCAGGATTTTTATCACCACTTTCTTTCCCAATTGCATATTCAGATAAATCTATTTCACCTGTTTTTTGCATTGTCGTAGGATTTATTATATACAATTTTCCCAATCCTACGCATGATATATAAGCTTTTTCTTCTGAATCAAATGTAAGGAATGCAGGAAGAGAACCGGAAGGGAGAATCATCGTTTCTTTTTCTTGAATTAGCAAACCATTCTCGACTCTGTACTTATATAAACGGGCATTCATCGATTCTAAGACATAAATGTTACCCCCATAAGTAAAAAGAAAAGATTCTTTTGCAAAGACCAAAGAATTTTGTGTACTTGTCTGTTCTACATTTAAATCTTTAAATAGACTAACATAAGCATTATCACCCACCGTGACACTATGAACAAAACTCATATCGTCTTCTTCATCTGTTGGAAACGGATCATCTTTACTACATGAAATAAAACTTAAAAAGGTCGCTAATAGCGACAATAAAAACCATTGATTTTTCATTTTTTTTATTTTTTTAGTTAAAATAATTATTTATAATATTACAAACTCATCGCTCCCCCTGAAGATTCATCACCAAACCAATTAAATCGTAATTTAATTTTAAAAGTACGACCTTGTAAAGGCTTTTTAAATTCCATATAGCTCTCCTTGTTGAATATATTTTCAACTTCAAACCCTAATGATACTTTATTTTTCCAAATAGATTGCTGGAATCCTGCCGTAAAAAGATGACTACGAGGAATTAACCATTTCTTTCGCTGTTCTGGTAAGTTACTCATTTGCCAACTCCAATCAAAATCATGAACGTAAGATGCGTCTATATAGATTCTAGATATTTCATGTTTCCCAAGTAATCCCTCTGTATGATACTCTAAACCATAGTTAAAATAAAAACGAGGAATATTGGGTACCTGTTTATCATAAGTCGGGTTTTTCACACTTTGGTCATTAGTAGTCCATTTTAGCTTATCCCGAATATCTTGATAGGTTAAGTTAAAATAACTATAAAGCTGTGGAGTCACATCTATTTTTAAATCAAAATCTCCCCCCATGATCTGAGTCTTACCCAAATTCGTATAAATCATTCGTATATCAGCAGGAAATAAACTTATCATATCTGTTATATACATATAATATAAATTTGTCTCTAACTGAAAACGACTTAACCCCATAAAATTACTTTTATCCATGATTAACCCTAAATTTATATTATTACTTATTTCGGGATTTAAATCAACTGAAGGCTTTACTGTCACTCCGTCTCCAAACAATTCTTCCGTATCAGGAAGCCTCACGTTATGTGATAAGGAAAATTTACCTCTCACCCCTTTGAAAAATTCATAACTGATTCCTTCACTTATTCCATAGTAAAAATTGTTTATTTTTGTTTTTTTCGGTTCTTTCTTAACACTTTCAGATTCATCTACAATTTTATCACTTGTTCTATATATTCCAGAATTTAAATAGTATAGACTGAACATTAAAGAGTTTTGAAGTTTGTTATTACGTGAAGAATACTCATGTGCTAACCCCAAAGTATTTCCCTTCATATTACTGGGAAAACCACTAGGGTCAAAACCAACATATTCTGCTGTATAATCATCCTTAGGTCTATACCTTGAATATGTGAATTGATTGTTAAGATTAAAGGTATGTTGCTTTAACTTGTATTTTAAATTCAATTTATGTCTGATTTCAAATTGTTTGTCATCTGAATAGTTTAATAAATTATCATCAGTTTCTCCCATTGTATTTGTTATGGTTCCATCCCATTGCCGTTTTGTTCTAGCGGTATCAACCAAATGCGTATGAATGATTGGAGTTACTAGACCTGACTTGAATTCAAGGTTTTTAAATAAGAAATTCTTCTTCTCTAAAGTTAAAGTAGGCATAATGTTTGTCCCATGTGTATGAGAAAAACGTGAATCAAAATCTAAGGCCTGAATTCCCTTTTTATTGTTATAAAAAGCACATTCTAATTCAATCTTATCAAACCAGAATTTTGTAAATGTTAAACCTACATTATACATTGTGGACCTATAATAATCATTATTTCTTATTACTTCTTGGTAGGCACTTGAAGGTAAATTTGTTTCAAAAACAGGATAAGTCATTTTATAATTATTATCCGATTTATTATGAAAAAAACCTCCTCCAATTTGAATCCCTGGTTTTTCAAACATTTTTTTTACACTGACTAACGTTTTGGAAGTACCAAATGAAGCAAACTCCTGAGTAAAGCCTACCAAGTCACACTCGTCCTCTCTTGTAACAACATTAATCGCTCCTCCCAGACCATCACTGCCATATTCAGCAGGAACTATTCCTTTATATATCTCAATATATTTAATGGCATCAATAGGTATGTCGTTTATATCAAATGAACCATCGGGGCTATTTAAAGGAAAACCATCTATATAAATAGCTACTCTTTTTCCTTCCAGACCATGTATGGACATTTTAGAAGAGCTACCCAAACCTCCGGATTTTCTAACTTTGATTCCAGAAGTACGAGTAAGTACTTCTTCAATTCCAGTTGAACGACCTCTTAATTTTGCTCCATCAACAACCGTTACAGCCATAGGACTTTTACGTATATGATTTATTTCTGCCTGCTGTGAGGATGCTTTTACCACGACCTCATTCAACACTTCTGTACTTTCTTCCAAAAAGAAATTTTTAGTTGTATTTCTATTTACAGTAACAGACTGTTTTATTGTTTTGTATCCGATAAAAGAAACCTCTACAAGATACGTTCCGTTTTGAGGTAATTTTATTCTGTATAACCCATTATCATTTGCATTATCTCCAACCTGATTTTTTCGTATATATACAGAAGCTCCTACAACAGGTTCATTTGTCTTTTTATCTACGATTCGACCAGAAAGAAAAACTTGTGCCCAAGATATCATAGGGAAACAACATATTCCCATAATGACTAAAATTGTTTTTACTTTTCTACACAACATAGGTTTATAATAAAATTTTTTTTTAACATGCATATTATAGTTACATTGGAAGCTTTAGATACATTTATCGTGTCAATATCAATCCAATTGCATAATTTACTATATGCTGTATAATATGCCTTTAGAATAGCTTCTTTACGTGAAAAAATGTCAATAGGAGAAAATTCTTTCTTATCTATACACGCTATCTCTTGGGGTGTACAAAAAAGAGAATATTCCTTTTTTGATAATATCGTCGTTTGATCTTCAATATCTACTCCAATACCCTTATACCTCTTTTTCTTTCCAACAGCAGCAACTGCTATTGCATCTTTATGAGATATAGAACCAACTATGTCAAATGGCCATATTGGTTCACCATCTCTTCCTTTTAAAATGGGAACTATTTCCTTTTGTAAAGTCTGTAAGGCACGATGTGCGGCACAACGTCCCAAAATATAAGTTTTAAGACGTATTTCAGACCATTCTCTTTTAATGAATATTTTTTCCTCATTAAAGAGATTATCTGAAGTAGCAAAAGGACTATCTTCCACAATTTCTACTGCTATATCGGAAAAGGGTAATACAAGCATATTTATACATGCAATTCTATATAATTCATTATCAACTTAGCTAATTCCGCATGATATTTTGTAATAAGAACATGCCCTCCTGGCAATTGGTGGAAAGAAACTTTCTGAAAGTAATTATTCCATAGATGTTGATTGTTTCGAATTGTAGGCTCATCCTCTCTACCGACGATGGAACATAATGGGGTTTTCAATTTACAATCAAGAAACTTGTAATTTACCATTGCTACAGTATTCATTCTCAACTCATGCAAATATTCATGTTTTTCTTCATCTGATAAAGTTGCGATCAATTCTTCATTCAACAGATCTTTTGCACGTGAATAATCCAAAAGGGCATTATCGTCATTTGAAAAGAATTGCATTAAGTCATCACGCAATGTAGGAGGAGTTCCACCAATCATTATAATACCCTGTATCGGAATATTTTCTTGTTCAAATCGTTTACAGATATCATAAGCAATATAGCAACTGTAAGAATATCCCATGATAAACAAAGGAATCTCTTTATCAGCCTCTTTCAGTTCATTGGCTAATAGCGCACCAACTTCTTCTACAGAGGACTTTATCTCACGTCCATCTCCATGTCCCGGATATTGTACTGTATATAAGTTGATTTCTCCGGTAAAATCCCCAGAAAATGTACTATACATACCAGGGGTTCCTGCTGCATATGGAAGACATATAAGTTTTGCATATGGAGTAGAAACCTTTTTCATACAAATGAGATTCTCAACTTTATTATTCTCTATTTCTTGTTCAAGCAGTTCGGCTATCGTAGGTTTATCGAATAAATCTTTTAATTTGATGTTGGTTAATCCGACCTCCTTTAATTCTTTTATTAACCTTACAGATCGGATAGAGTCGCCTCCTATATCCCAGAAATTATCAAATACACCTACCTCTGGTATCCCTAATACCTTTTCCCAGATTAAGGTTATTTGTTTTTCCCTTTCATTCCTTGGACCTACAATATCCCTTTTAACAAAATTTTGTTTCTGATTCGCAATATTGGGTAATTGCTTCTTGTCTGTTTTTCCATTGGCAGAAATTGGAATCTGCTCTATTCTAGCCATTGCGGAAGGTAACATATAGTGAGGTATCTTCATTTGCAGAACAGACATTATATCCTTGTATTCTAAATCACAATTATTTGCTGTAACATAAAAAGCTACAACTACAGGCTGTTTGTTTACATCATATTGAATCTCTGCACAAGCCTCTGTAATACCTGATACTTTTAATAAAGCATTCTCTATTTCTCCTAATTCAATTCTATACCCTCTGACATTTACTTGAAAATCTTTACGTCCTACAAATACAATATCGCCAGTTACAGTCATCTTTACAACGTCTCCTGTATTATATACAATTCCTTCATGAGTAATAGGATTATTGATAAATACAGATTTCGTTTTCTCTTCTTTATTCAAATAACCACATGACACTCCCTCGCCTCCAATATAAAGGATACCAGGAACTTCTGGTAGTGTATATTCTAAATTATCATTTAATACATATACTTGTGTATTATAAATCGGTTTCCCTATTGGAACTATATTTAAATGACATTTGCCGTCTTCTTCAATCGGGATAGGATAAAAAGTGGAAGCCACCGTTGTTTCTGTAGGGCCGTATTCATTAATAAATTTGTGCAAAGGATAATTTTCTAACCACCTGTTTATATCCGAAACATTGATAATTTCAGCACCCAGCATAATAGTCATATTGGGTGATAGGTTTACAGGTCTCTCCAAAAATCCCAACATATTTACCAACATTGAAAAATGAGAGGGAGTTACATTCAAAAAATTGATTTTTTCTTCATCTATAAAATACAGAAGTTTCTCTATATCTTTAGTTGCATTATCGGAAAGAATGTGTAAAGAAGCTCCGGCAATGAAAGGTAGCCAATTAGAAGTAACAGTCATATCAAAGGAATACGATGTTATTAAAGCAAACCTGTTATTACAGTTTACATTAAACGCTTCTTTCTCATAATTCAAAAAATTGGATACATTTCTATGCCTAAGCATTGTACCTTTAGGTTGTCCTGTTGAACCAGAAGTATAAATCATATAAATCAAATCATCAGGAGTATTACAAGGTACTATATTATCCATAGATTGACTATTTATATCATTTACGGTGTATCGACGATATGTATCAGGTAAAGGAATAGAATCATCATCAAGTAACACACAATGTTTAATGTTGGGGGTATATGAACTATTAATATTGTCTACATGTATTCCTTGAGTTACAAGAACTTCTGCTCCACAGTCATTTATCATATACTGTATTCTATCCGAAGGATAAGAAGGGTCAATTGGCACATACGCCCCACCTGCTAAAAGAATTCCAAGTTGTACTATAGGCAAATCAAGCGTTCTGTTCAGTAATAAAGCAACCTTAGAATTTCGTACCACTCCAAGAGAACGTAAGAAATGCGCCATCTGATTAGCTTTTTTCCAAAACTCTGTATAAGTTAAAGAAACTCCTTGATAAGAGATCGCCTCTCTATTAGGATACAAATCTACAGTATTACTGATCTGTTCATATATTGTTTTAAGAGGATAAGCATGTTCTGTTTTATTTGTTTGCTCCAATAATTTTATATAGAAGAGAGGGAGTATATTTGAACATGAACGCTCTTCGTATCCCTTAGTGTTTGTATCATCTACCAATTGGTTAAGCATAGACGTGAATTGTTCAGAAAGTAGTTGTATGTATTCCGCATCAAATAGCTCACGAACATAATTCCAATCAAAACACCATTTATTTTCCCATGTATACATAACAAGGTCTATATAAGTACCAGGTGCACCTGTCTGTACTTTAGGCGCACCAATTGTCAAATATCTAGATGAATGACTGATACCTTTGGGAAGCATATTGATAGAATTACTAAAAATAATTGCACTCAAAGAGCTTTGTTTTAAGCCTTCCTGTTCTGCGATTTTTCTGGACAATTCTATTGAAGATATTGGATACTCAAGCATGGTTCGTACAAATTGTTCTATCTTACGTGCAATAGAAACAATCGGTTCTTGTGGAGATGTTTGGATACGGACAGGGAAAATATCAAGAAAACTACCTATTATATTTTTTGCATTAGGTAAATGCTGTTCCCTGTTAAATACAGGCATGTTGATAATGAGATCATTTTGTCCAGACCACAAATTCATCAGTTTAAAATAGCATGCCATAAGTAAGGAATTAAGGCATATACCAGAAGTATGAGAACTGATTTCAAGAACTTTATTCATCAATAAAGAATCCAATTCCGTATGTAAGGTATTAAAATGGACTTTATTTATTAAAGATGGCTGACATTTCGTGGGAATAGATATTTTCTCTGGTAAATCTTTAAACACCTTTAGGGCAAAATCCATTGCATTCTGATATCGCTTTGTTTGCCTTCTGAATCTCTCCACAAAAACATAGTCAGAAAAAGTTAGACCTTTTTCTTGTTCAACAGTTATTTCTTTACCAGCGATAAACTGATCATAAGTTGATGTTAATTCTTGAAGGAATTGAAAAAAGCTGAAACCATCAATTATCTGGTGATCAATATGTATAATTAATTCATGTTCATCTTCCCCTGTTTTATAAATATTACAATAGAATAAAGGATACTCTTTAAGGTCAAATCTGTGATCATGATCTTTTTCGTCCTTTTGTAAAAAGAATGTTTCCTGTTGTTCTTTGTTCATTGAAGTTATATCTTCATAAGAACTTTTAAATGTCGGATATTCAGGAAGAGTTATCATCTCAGGTTTATCCGACTCTTCGGAAAGAATAGAATGTAACAATGGATGACAGTTAATAATGTGATTTAACGTCTTGTCCCAACATGCTGGATCAAAAAAACCTTTCAATTGTGTCCGACAAATGATATAACAACTTAATCCTGTCGGTTCATTACGGATAAAACTTTTACTGTGATAGAATAATGTTTCTTGGAAATCCATTAACGGAAAAGAATACCCCTCTGGAGTTGCATAGCGTTCCTTAATGGTTTGTGCTATATCTCGTATACAAGTTTTATCTTTTATATCATCTAATGTTATTTTATCAAAAACTTCAGTTAAGCGCTTCATCATTTGATATACAGCGGCAAAAGAAGTCACTTTAGTTATAATATTTTCTGTATATTGTATTTCTAAAGAGGGAATTCCTATTTCTTCGCTGATAAACTCTCGAACTAACAGTTCATATTCATTTAAAGGAGATTGAAGTTCTTTTAATAAATATTGTTCAAGATAATGTTTTTGAGAGACTAAGGTCGGATATTTATAGAAGAAACTATTTTCTAATTTAATATTTAACAGTTCTTCAAGTTTAGAAACAGCCATCATACTGCGTATTGAGTCTCCTCCTAAAGAAAAGAAGTTATCTTCTATATGAATGAGGTTTGTTTTTAAAACTTCTGACCATATTTTTTTGAGAACCAATAAATAATCCATATTATGAGATTCTTTGTTTAGTTTTACAATTGATTTATTATACTGTCCTTGCTCAAAATACTTTGCCATAGATCGACGTTTTATTTTAGAGCTAGAAGTTCTGAGTATTTCTCCTTTTTTTATCTTTATAGAGTATTCTGGAGCAAATCCAACTTTGTCTGCTAGAAATGCGTTACATTCATTTATTAATTGTCTTATTTGTTCTTCCGACATTTTTCTTGATAATACAAAGAAATGAAGTACAATTTCACGATTTTCTGTAGAAGAATAAAAAGATGTAAATACAGTTTTTTCAATTGAAAGACCAAATTTCTCTAAGACACAATTTTCTAAATCAAAAGGATGAAAGTTTTGTCCATTTACTATAATTGTTTCCTTTTTTCGACCTACTATATAAAGAATATTGTTATAATCAAAAAAGCCCAAATCTCCTGTACTTAACCAACCGTCTTTTAATACTTCATCTGTTGATTGTATGTCATTATAATAACCAGACATGACACAAGCGCCTTTTACTTGAATCTCTCCTAAATTTAAATTATTTTGAGGAATACCGTCTTTAACAATGCGTACTTGTAAGCCTGGTAATATTCTACCTGCACTAACAAATTCACAAAAATCTTGTTGTTTATCGACTAATTTGATAATCCCTTCATAGAACGCCTCTCTATTTATTCTTATATTTTTATTTCCATAACCCGGTAAACAGGAAGAAACAATCAATGTTGTTTCAGCCATTCCATATGAAGGGCGGAATGCATTTCGATTAAACCCAAGTTGAAAAAGGGGGGATAATCGGACGTATAAATTAGATGGAACCATTTCTGCTCCAATTGAAAGAGTCTTCACTTGAGATAAATCCAATTCTTTTATGTCATTAGATTGTTCTAACTTTTGAATTAACAAATCCAATCCTGAAGGTGTCGTACCGCCACAAATACTTACTTGATATTCGGAAATTTTCTTTAGAAAAATCAAAGGATCTCTTAAAAAGGAAAAAGGCTCTATTTTTATTTCTGTAATTTGGTTATACAAACAAACCAAATGATTTCCAAATAGACCATAATCATGAAAATATGGCATCCAGTGAATCAAAGTATCTTCAGTTGTAATTTCATCCGCAAGAGTTTTTATTTTCAAATTAGTTAAAATATTGTTAAAACTAAGCATGACTCCTTTGGGTGCCCCTGTACTTCCTGATGAAAACTGAATAACACATAAATCTTTACTATCTCTTTTAGGTATGTGTAAAGAATAATCTTGCAACAAATCCAATTGTTTCATAATATCTTCAACACACACAGCTTTATGAAATGAAGATTTATAATATTCAAATAGATTAATATCATTTGTTATAAGTGTAACTACACCTAATATATCAATTGCATTCTTTAGGCGTTCAAAAGCAATAGAGTTCTTATTACTGAATTGTACAGAAGGCATTAAAACGGGTATACAACCTGCCATAACACATCCCCAAAATAATAATATAAAATTTTCGGATTTTTCAACAGAGATTATTATCTTACTGACAGGCTTTACTTGATAGTAAGATTTTAAAATAAAAGCTATTTTTCTAGATTTTTCTCGTAACTCTGAATAAGTTAGAAAAAGATCACATTGACTATTATTTACAATAACAATTCCTTTTGTCGGCACTTTATGTGCTGCTTCTTCCAACAATTCATATAGGTTTTCCATCTTGCTTTATTTTTTGCCCGCAAAGTTCGTTTGTTTAGCTAAATCCATCAATACCAATTATTAGGTATTTTTAATAAATTGTTGTATGCATATAATATTACTTAAATTATATATTTCTATTTATTGTGTGTAGCTATCGTATTAGTAGTCAGTTGATATTAATTTATATTAGATTGTTATACATAATCATTTATGATAAGGAAATATTACCTACAAAGGGGTATTATATGTATTTTTACCTTCCTATTTTTTGTAAAATGATAAGTTCTTTATATCTCATAAATAACTATTGCTTCTTTATTAAGACCTAGAAATCATCACATTTAATATATTACTGATACGCAATGCTCTAAAAATATTTAGTTATTTACTATAACAGTCAATGTATATTTCAGGTATACCTGATAATCTTCCATTATCATCTGGTCTATTACTGCCAACGGAACGTCCTTGTTATCCCGGAATCATTTGAAGCTGCCGAGTGCGGTATGGTAGTTCTTGGCCGTACCGATGTGATTTAATTGGCAGAGTCGCTCGATGAGATTCTCCATGAATATAAAAAGGGTATTTTCTTTTTCGGTGCACCGGAACTCCATAATTATATCTTCAGATGAATAACCTCGTCGTAGCAGATCGAATCTTTCAATAATCCTGTTCAGCTTTTCCAAATTCTCCTCCAGTTTTCGGATTATTGTCTGAATAACGGTTATCCGTTCGCCAGCCGGTGCCGAAACAGGTCTTGACTGTTTATCATCCCATTCATGAGAGAACACCTTATAACCGGTTGTGATTTGCCTGACGACACGGCGGTGAGTTACAAAATAAACGATAGTGCCCGGACGGCCTTCGACTGTTGACGGGCGGAATTTCACCTTTACTGTTGTCATACTTATATTTATTTAATTGGTAATGTTTCATTCTCGTCTTAACTTGCGGCATATAAAAATGGTCAACGTGACACAGACAACGAGAAAAGCAGCGGTACAGCCGAGTACTTCCCACAGCAATATGCTATGTATAAGACGAGCGTTCGCGGCGCAGGTACAAACGAAAGCCGCCGCGAGGGAGATGATTGCCTCTACCATACACCAGAAAGCGGTTGCGGAGATAAGCACACGGTCATTCGCCGAGAGGCGTCCGGCTAGCCTTGCGCATTCCCGTTCCATCCTGTCGGCCATCTTCCGGCAGATTTTCTCTCCCTCCTGTTCAAGCGTCTTTCTCGCTTCCTCGCCGAGTGTGACCGTGCTTGCCCCACGCAGGGAAGAAACAGCCCCGTCCATTTTGGGCAGGGCTTCCGAAAGTCTGTTTTCGAGCTTTTCCACGTTGGCACTAAGAATGCGGACAGCTTCATAATTGTTTTTCAGCGCATCGATTATGCGGTCTTGCTCCTGCATTTTTTCGGCAGTCGGAAGTGCCCCGTCTATTTCCGAGAAATCGAATTTTTTATTCATAGGCTGTTATCTTTTTCGTCCTGTCTTCGGTTTCTTTCCGATTACCCTTGCCGCTTCACGGGCGCACCGGCGTGCCCATTCCCGTTCGTCCTCGTCCTCGCGTCTTCCCCAAGGCAGGTCGTTGGAACTGCCGCCACCACCTCCCGAAGGAACCGCCGGAGTATCGAGCATCCCGACGAAAAGTGCCGCAGCCATGTCCGTGAGGTCACGGCTGTTGGCTGTCTCCCGGTAGTCGAACTCGTCATTGAATACGTCCAACGCTTCATCGGGAATGAAGAACCGGCGGCTTTCCCCGTCGATGTCGATATGGTACGGGCTGGTACCGGGACGATAGCCGGTGTATTGCGGAACCGGTGTCGTTCCTTGTGCGTGAACCGGAATCGTCCGGGGTGTAGTCGGTATAGATTTCCCTGCGGCGGGCTGTGTCGAAACAGTCCTTGTCTTGGGAGCCGCGTGCAGCTTTTTCCACGTGCTTTCAAGTTTGGTCGCCATGAGGTTGCGCCCCCTGCCGAGTTCGGAAGCCTTGTATCTGGCGTTGCCTTTCTTCAGCACGTAACCGCGCAATATCTTCTTGTTGTCGCGCAGCTCCCAAAACTCATATCCCTTGCTCCGGAGTCTGGCCACGTACTCGTCCCATGACCAGCTTTCCATGGATTGCAGGGTTTCCATGCAGTCCCGGTTCACCTGCCCGATGTTCGTCTCACGTACTTCGGCGGCAGTCGTCCAGCCCCGTTTCAGGGCCACACGCTCGGCTGCCCGCTGTGCCCGCAGGTGTATGTCATGGTCGTTGTTGATATTCCCCCGTTCGTCGATACGGCAGAACGCACCGTGAAGGTGGGGAATGCCGCTCTTGGATTCCAGATGCAGCCACACCGTGCCCTTGCTGCCTTTGAGGGCGGTTTTCGGGGAATAGGTCTTGCCGTTCTTGTCAAGCAGTTCGATGTTGTCGAACTCATCCGTGAAGTCGTCCCACAACCTTTGCCAGTCGTCGATGGTAAAGTCTTTGGTGTGTTCCGGCGCAGGGCTGACCTCGATGCGGATGACGGAATTTTTGACCCGTTTGGACTTCTCCAGCGTCAGCCGCATAGAATCCCATATACCCGTGGCATCCAGACCGGGCGGCAGCAGATTGTCCCCCACGTGGAAGATGCGTTCGGGATGTTTCTTGTTCCTCGATTCTCCCGTGATGTACCTGATGTCATTTATCCCGTGGGAGATGGATTTCGCTTTCCCTATCATGGCTCGTCCTCCCTGTCTTCACCGTTCCTTGTCCCGTCGGGCAGGCGGTTGGAAAACCGTACCTTGTCGAGCACGTCCGTGACACGCTCGGCCAGCCTGCCGAGTTCCTTGAGCCATTCGAGCATGAAAGGGTAACTGTTAAACATCTGTCTGCGCTTTTCGGGGTTCATGCCACGGAGCGCGGACGTGTAGTTCACGAGGTCGCTGCGGCATCCTATAAGGGTCTCCATGACCGCCTCCTGCCTTGCCGTCAGCCTCGCTTTCGGCCTGTAGTTGAAAGCTCTTGCCAGCACGTAGCTGCTGACGGTCATGCCGCACTCGGCGGCAAGGCGGCGGATGTACTGTTTCTGTTCCACGGTGACTTTGGCTCCGATGTATTCGGTGCGGCTGCCGCCGGACGGAAATGATGTGTCTTGCTTATTGTCTTCTGTCATAACTGTTGTTTTATAAGGGTTAAGCGGTGCGAGCCTGCGAGCGCCGCCACCGGCGAACTGCCAGTGAGCCGCGAGAGCGCCAAGGGATGACTGACCGAAGGGAGGTGATACCTTGGCATATCTCGAAACTGAAAGACGTTTTCACCTCTCCTGCGGCGTGCCTCCGCTGCCGGATAAAATGCCATTCAAAGGCCGTTCAGATGCCGTTCGAATACCATTCAGGGCGGGATTGCAAAGGTTTACGACGTGGAAGTTCTGAAAGTCCGTCCATTCCTCGACACAGGTCATGGAAGCGACGGAAGCGGTTTTGGAAGCGTCCACCGCTATCATGCCCAGCTTTTCCATCGTTGCAAGGAGATTGCGGATTCTTTTTCTCCCTATGTTCCATTCCTCCGCGAGTCTGGTTTCCGAGAACTGGAACTGTCCGGGCTGCAATTCCTGCGGCCTGCGGAATGAATCGCCCCTGCCGGGGGACAGTCGCATCCGTGAGAGCAGGTCATAAAAAAGAGTATGGTTGCCGATTGTATTGCCGTCGTCATCTTTCGTTGTCCCTCCGAGCCATTCGATTGCCTCTGCGGTAAAGTGGATGCGGACTGTACGGAAGCCCTGCGGCTTTTTGAAAAGGGATGTTTCCTTGTTCCTCTTGTTTTCTTGCATAATTCAATAAAAAATAAGGGAATGGAGTATCGGAAAACCTACAACAGTTTCAATGAGATAGTGCGTGCGGGAGTTTCCTTGTCCGTCCGATACCCCGTTCCGGTTTTGACATCAGTTCCGGTTCACGTTGGCGGCGGGTTGGGATTGCAGGTGTCCCCGTGCGTCCTCCACCGCCTTGAAGTCGGAAGAGATTTTCATCAGCACGATGCTGACGCGGCAGAGCTGGCCGATGTCAACGAAATCCTTGACGGCTTCCAACAGTTTTTGCGCACGTTCCTGACGGTGTTTCATCACGGCCTCGTTACTTGTTCCGTTTTCTTTGGCAAGCCCGTGATTGAGAAAGCGGTTGACAGCCAACATGTCCGTCGCCTCAATCGTTGCGGTATCGCCGTTGCCCGTCCCGTAACCGACCATTACCCGTATGGAATCGGCCTCGTAGGGGGAACAGCCGCGAAGAAAGTCCAGAATGGTCTGTACCTTCGCGCTGATTACGGGTCTGCTCTCTTTCTTTCTCTGTTCCTTGTTCGGGGATTCCTGAACCGTGGCATTCCTGATACCCGGTTCCATGTTCTTTGAATTGTCCATAACTGCATTGTTCTAAAAAAGGTTGATGAATCATTTGTTTTTCTCATGTGTTACCAGATAGTGGGATGCCTCGCTGTCGATCTCGACCTGCGATTTCACCCGTACCCGTTTCAGCCATGCGTCGAGGTCTTCCTTGGCGAAGAAGCACAGCTTGCCGCCCGGCTTGTAGTAAGGGATTGCGCGGCGCATCATCATCTTGTAGAGATAGCTTGGCTTCAGTCCGAGGTAACGGGCTGCTTCCGTGGTGGTCATCAAATTACGTTCACTTTCCATATACGTTCATTTTTATTGTTACTTGTACTTTCGTAGAATCGGAATCTGCTGTTTTTTCAGACTTTTCCTTTCTTCTGTTTCCGATGCAAAGTTAAGTTTGCTCCAAGGTGGGCCAATGGGGGACGAATGGGGAAAGTGCATGAAAAGAAAATGCGCCATACCGTTGTGTATGAACGGTATAGCGCATAGCTATAATGGGAAGATACCGGGCTGAATGGGGAAACGACGGGCGGTTATGGGGTACCTTTCAGCCGTCTTGCGTTTTCAACGGCCTTGTCGATGGATTTGCGGAAATCTTGATTCTCTTTGGTGGCAGCATTGTTGCAAACATCGCTGCGGTGCTTGTCGTAGTAGGATTTGGATATGCCGCAGCGTTTCAGGAACTCTTCCGACCAGAGTTTCCCGCGCTCTCGCGGCCTGATGGTACGGGCGATGGAAAACACCATGTAACAGATGCGAAGGTTCTCTTTCGGGCGCACGATGACCTCCCGTTCGGTGGGTTTCAGGTTCAGGAAGTTCACGAAGTCGCTGCCCGACAGATACTCGAACTGGTAGTCGTTGCACACCTCGTAAATGAACAGGCACAGGGCGAGGTCAACGGTATCCATCCATGCGGTGGTCTCTTGCAGCAGGCCTGCACGGTTCATGGGTTGCCCTCCTTCACGCGTCTGATGTCGGAGATGATGCTTCCGGCGATTCCTTGCAGACGCTCCACCAGCACGTCGAGGAATACCGGTTTGAAGCACCAGACACAGAAATTCCGGTCACGCTCCTGCTGCCATTCCTTATATGATAGGTTTGCGTGTGCATGAGCTTGGTCATATTTTGCCTTTGCTACTCCGCACTCCGTGTCGAGCGACCTGTATTCTTCCGAATCCAGAGGCAGGAAATCCAACCGGTTACTCATTGCCGAATACTCGCGCCAAAGTTCTGTGGCGGCTGTTTTCGCTTCCTCGTACCGGTGTTCAAAGGGGCTTAGATATTCCTCGAAAAGGGCTTCAAAGTTCACTGTCTGCAACGGTGTCCTGTCGAGTGAAAGGTATTTGTTCGTTTCCGAAAGAAGGGAAGAAGAAAAGTCCAGAAGTTGTCCGGGGTTCTCCTTTACCAGACAGGCTGCCTCCTTGACAAGAAGGTTCGTGTCGTTGAAATCCTGATAGAACAGGGACGGCGGCAAGGCCTGTTCAAAAGACAAGACGCCTTGTCCGTAAGTTGCAAGAAGCGTGTTCACTTCGTGCAACCGTTGTGTTATTTGCCGTATCATCATAATCGTCAGGAATTGAAAAGGTCGTCCATCGTCACCTCGCTGTGGACGATGCTTCTGTTCTTGCCATTGGCCACACCATACGTCGTGATAAAGGTATGAACCAGTGTCTTGTTGGTCTTGGTAAGTTCCCTGAACAAACCGGAACGGTCACGCAACCGGCGTTCGTATTCGGGCTTGATACGGTATGTGTCCATGCAGAATTTCATCTCGCACAGGTGTATGATCCGGTCAGCCCGCTCTATTATCATGTCTATTTGTCCGCCGGGCATTCCTTCCTCCTTATTGGGCTTGACCTGCCATGTGGACAAGGATGTAGCCATGCCCCTTATTCCCAAAGCCGACTTGATCTGTTTATGATGTCTCATGCAGACAAGCTCGAAACTGCTACCCATCCAGTCGAATACATTTCCGGAATCAAGATGATTGCTCCACCATTCATCATCGTGTGAGAGGTTGTCGGCAAGGAACTTGAAATAGAACAGCGAAAAGAAATCCGTAAGCCTGTAAACGGCTCCGCGACGTTTGTTGCCGTACTGAAGCCATTTCTCTATCATATCGGACCTTTCAAGGTTTTTTATCGCCTTGGTTATGTTGCTGCTCTTCGATGATAGTGACTGGAATATGTCCTTGCTTGTCATTCCCGATTCGTGTTCGCTGAGTAGTTGTACGATTGACGTGTACAGGTCGGCATTGTCGAAAAGGGCGTTGTATAGCTCCTCGAACTCCAGTTTCAAAAGTGCGCCTTCATTGAAAAACAGCCGGTCTATATTCTGGGAAAGGCTCAACGCGGGGTCAAGAAGGCTGTAATAAAACGGAACACCGCCAAGCACCATGTATGTCTGGGTAAGCTGGTAACGATCCCATTCGATGCCTCTGGTAGCGAGATACCGCTCCGTCTCATTCAGGGTGAACGGGGACAGATGCAGGTTACACGTCACTCTGGCATGGAGGCCTCCCTTGTTGGCGACAATCTTGTCTTTCATCCATGAGGTCGCGGACCCCGTGGCGATAAGCATGATGTTCCGCTGTGACATGGCCCAGCCGTTCCAGAAGTTTTCAAGGGCCGACACGAATATGGATTTTCCCGAATCCATCCAAGGCATTTCATCTATGAACACAATCCGTTTACGGTCAGCGGGCAGGGACGACAGGTATTCTTCAAGGGCATAAAAGGCTTCATCCCAGTTGCTTAAATGGGAGAACTTTTTTCCCGAATAACTGTTGAGCACATTCAGGAAGTTGTTCAACTGTCTGCGGGTGGTCATTCCATGCGCACCGACATATTTGAAATCAAACTCCCGGTCGAAAAATTCTTCAATCAGGAATGTCTTTCCGATACGCCGCCTGCCGTAGACTATGACCAGCTCCGATCTGTCCGAGTTCAGGCATCTTTCCAGTTCCGCGTGTTCTTTGTCGCGGCCAATAAGTTTATCCATACTTTCATGTTTTGATGCAAAATTACGCATTTGGAATTGCCCAAGCAAATTTTAGAACCACTTATTTGATATTATCTATGAAATATTACGCTGTAAATTCAGATATAAGGTTTTGTGAGGTTTATGAACTGCGTCCATAAATCTGAAATTATCTATCCAAATCAAGAAGATAAGTTCAGGTTTATGTATCTGATAAACAGATATGCCGAGTTTTGACCTCTTCGGATTGAAATCTGGCCGGAAAGGTCAAAATTCGGCAATTATTCAAATAAGGCTGAAAACGGTGGTAATGGAGTACAACGCAGGATGTCAGCCAAATACGTTATCAACCAGATTCACCGCTTCAACTTTCTTGCTGTCAACGATTTTCGCGTAAATCTGCGTAGTCTTTACGTTGGCATGGCCGAGCAGCTTGCTCGTGGTATAAAGATCCGCACCGAGGGTAAGCATCATTGTGGCGAACGTGTGGCGGCTCGTGTGATAGGTGATTTTTTTATTGATTCCTGCCGTTGCCATCCATTTGGCCAGTACCTTGTTGATATTGGGTTCTGCCGGGAGTCCGGCAAAGACATGCAGCCCGTCTTCCGCACCGTTCCTTTCAGGCAGCCAACGGACGGCATGGCGGGAAAGAGGCAAGTAAATCGGTGTGGTAGTTTTTTGCATCACGGTTGACATCCGGTATTGTTCCCCGTCCTGAACAATATCTTTCCATCGTAAGGCATAAACATCGCTCAACCTCAAACCGCAGTAACAGGCGAAAAGGTAGGCACGTTTCACGTCTTCGCGGGGGCATTCCGTGTCAATCAGAACTTTTATTTCGTCAATGGTCAGGTATTCCCGTTTGGATTCCGGCACCTTGATACGTTCTGTGGCTGCAAGTGTCATTATCGGGTTCTCCGGGATAACCTCGGCACGGACGGCGGCGTTGAGTGCGGTGGAGAAATAACCCACGTAGTCCGCTGCACTCTTGGGTGAAAGCGGCTTGTCCCACCGGGTCTTGTAGGTGTGCTGAATCCAGTCGATGAAACCCAGACACCAGTCCTTGTCAATCTCTCTCATCTTCACCTTTTTCTTGTAAAGGGGAAGTAACCGGCAGACTGTTCGTAACAGTTTCAGTCCTCTCGCGCCTTTTCGTTCCTGTTCGGCAAGATAGGCTTCCATCCAGTCGTCCAGTAGCATTTTGGAACGGACGGATGTCTTTTTCAGTCCGGCCTTCGAGTGAGTCAGTTCGATGATGCGTTTTGATTTGATGGCCTCTACCGCCGCTTTTGTGGCCCGGTTCTGCTCCTTGACCATAGGATTGATTTCGGGCAACAGGTACAGTTTCAAGAACTCGTAACTGCGTTTTCCGTCAACATAGATGTCGAGATAATAGGATTCCGAACCGTCGGCGAGCTTCTTCGTGCGCACCTTTACCGGTTCCTTGAGTCTGGTCGATTTCTTTGTTGTTGCCATATATAATAATGTATTTAGAATGCGTCGTCAACCAAGGTGATTGCATCGTCCTTTTTCTTGTCTACTATTTTTGCATAAACCTGTGTGGCACGCACGGAACGGTGGCCGAGGATTTTGGAAACGGTATAGATGTCCGCTCCGAGCGTCAGCAGCAGCACCGCACATGAATGACGTGCCGTGTGGAATGTCACGTTCTTCTTTACGCCTGCCTTATCAGCCCAGTTCTTGAGACTGACACAAAGGTTGCTTGTATTGGGCAGCCCTCCAAAGACAAGGCCATCCGGTGTACAGCCATTACGTTCCGGCAACCATTTTACCGCTTGGGACGAAAGGGGGATATAAACGGGATTGGTGGTCTTTGTCATTACTACCGACACGAGCCATTGCCCGCCTGATATGGAAATGTCACGCCAACGCAATTTCCGTATGTCACTGATACGAAGTCCGCAAAAACAGGAAAACAGGTATGCCTGCCGTACCTGCTCGTTAAAAAATGGCGTGGCTATCATTTTCTTTATCTCCTCGATGGTCAGAAAATCCCGTTTGCTTTCGGGAACTTTGATTTTCTCGGTCATCTCCAGTTTGTACCAAGGATTTGATTCAATCAGTCTCTCACGTACAGCCTCGTTCAAAGCGGTACGCAAAGTGGTATAATAGGAATGAGCCGTCTTGGGAGTAATCTGTTTTCCCCATGCGGTCTTGCAGGAAGAACGAAGCCAGTCGATATAATCAATGTAAAACTGTCTGTCCACATCACAGAGCCTGACATCTGCACGGAATTTCAGCAAGTTTTTACGGGCGTTGTCGATTCCGTTCAGGTCGCGTGCTTCCCGGTGTTCGTGGTTCTTGCGGACAATGGTCATCCAGTCGGACAGCAGCATATCGGAAGATTTGCTTTCCGGTACTGTTCCCACCTTCGCATTGAGCAGGGCTTCTGTCCGTTCTCGCTGAATATCTTCCGCCTTGCGGAGTGTCTGCGCATTTTGCCGCCTTGCTTTGGCAGATGTTTCCGGCATGAGGTAGAGTTGCAGAAACTCGTACTCATGCCCGCCGTCTACACTACGGTCAAGAAACAGGGATAAACGTCCGTCCGCCAGTTTACGGTGACGTAACTTGAACGGAGATTTCTCTATTAATGATTTCTTTTTTCTTCCCATTGTATATCAATGATTTATATCCATATACAAAGGTAACAAATAATCCGGATATAAGTATCGTTTTAGGTAACAAAAATGTCGAATAATAGAGATTTTTAAGGAATACAACAGAAATCATCATTAGTTAATAATACATTGATAATCAGTATTTATATAGATTTTATCTGTTTTTATTTTCCCTTCGTTTCAATACATTGGCTAATGGGTGACGATTTACTGCCAACAAATCCTGTTGGGAATGCTGACGATTTTCGGGCCGATACAGTGGGCGTTCAGCATCCTGCCAAAATGGGAAGGTGCTTGGGCGAAGTGGCTGACACGCTATCTGACGGTGCATTTCTACGGGGCGATGCTCTACTTCGTGGGCTTCTACGTGCTGCTGCTCTTTGACATTGTATTGTGCATCCAAATCGAGAACCTGACGGCGATAACCGCCAGCGAGCAGACGATGGCCGCCTACCTGCAGAACTCGTTCTTCTCGGCGGGCTACCTGATGGCGGCTTCGATTGTAGCTCTCAAGTGCCTGAACCTTGTTCCGGACTTGGCGGCATGGATGATACCGGAGGGCGACACGGCATTCTCTACCCGAAACTTCGGCGAGGGCGTGGCACAGCAGGCGAAGATGACGGCAACCGGAGGGTTGGGCGGCATCATGAGATAATCCGCAAAAGATAATATAAACCCAATAAAAATCATAACAACATGAAATTGCAAGAGAAAATCAAAAGCTGGTGCAAGGATGAGAAATTTATGTCCTTTGCACAGGAACGAGCGAGAAAAGAGGTTTGCGAGGTGGCGGAGAACCACCGCATCGACCCGCAGTATGAAGAACTGGACGAAGCCTTCGAGTACGACGACCGGTACATCGCCCCCTTAGTGACGTACCTAACGTACAAGCTGCGTCTTGCCCTGCTGCAGCGGAACGCTGGTAAGCGCAAAAGAGGAATCTGGTGGGTGCTTGTCCATGTGGAGATGCAGGGCTATTACGTGGAGATATTCTCGGCGGAGTTCGAGAATCTTTTGACGGAACTTCGGGATGCGGTCATACCCATGCTGCACACGGAATATGTACAGATGTTGAACGGTAAAAGGGAATAACCGATGGTCATCAAGAATTTGGAAAACAAAATCAGACTGGTGGGCATCATCTGTACCGCTTTTCTCGTGGGATGTGTCATCATCAGCTTGTCAAGCATCTGGACAGCCCGGACGATGGTCTCGGATGCGCAGAAGAAGGTGTATGTGCTGGACGGCAACGTGCCTATCCTCGTGAATCGCACGACAATGGACGAAACGCTTGATGTGGAAGCCAAAAGCCATGTGGAGATGTTTCATCATTATTTTTTCACGTTACCGCCGGATGACAAATATATCCGCTATACGATGGAAAAAGCGATGTATTTAGTCGATGAGACGGGGTTGGCACAATACAACACGCTCAAGGAAAAGGGTTTCTACTCCAACATTTTGGGTACGAGTTCGGTGTTCTCCATCTATTGCGACAGCGTGGCTTTCAACAAGGAGAAGATGGAGTTCACCTACTACGGACGGCAGCGCATCGAGCGACGGAGCAATATCCTGATGCGTGAACTGGTGACGGCAGGACAGCTCAAGCGTGTACCCCGAACAGAGAACAATCCGCATGGGCTGCTTATCGTGAACTGGCGTACCCTGCTGAACAAGGACATCGAACAGAAAACGAAGATCAACTACTAAACAACGGAGTTTATGAATATCAAGGGATTCAGGCGGATGCTCTTCGGTGAAAAGATGCCGGACAAGAACGATCCGAAATACAAAGACCGTTACGAGCGGGAGGTGTCCGCCGGACGAAAGTTCGCCCAAGCGACACGTATCGACAAGGCTGCCGCCAAGGTACAGGGATTCGCCAACGCGCACCGGATACTTTTTCTGGTCATCGTCTTCGGTTTCGCTATCGGAGGGTTCACTTGGAACATCTATCGCATTACGATGGCATACCGCAACAGCCGGCCGACACGCACGGCGACGGAAATGCAGGATTCGGTGCTGCGGGAAAGACACAAGAGGCTGCAAGGGGGTGAAATAAGGGAAAATCGGAACGAGAACAAGAAATATGAACCGCAATAAAGGAGTGCTTATGAATACACGATTTGAAAAATCAGTCCGCTCGTCGGACGAATGGTACACCCCGAAGGAGGTGCTGAAAGCGTTAGGCAGGTTCGACCTTGACCCTTGCGCCCCTGTCCATCCGTTGTGGCCGACCGCCGAGGTCATGTATGACCGGGACATGGACGGATTGTCCCTGAAATGGGAAGGGCGTGTATGGCTCAATCCTCCGTACTCGCGTCCCCTTATCGAACAGTTTGTCCGAAAGTTGGCGGAACACGGCAACGGCATCGCGCTGTTGTTCAACCGTTGCGATTCCAAAATGTTTCAGGACGTCATTTTCGAGAAAGCGACGGGCATGAAATTCCTGCGCCACCGCATCCGGTTTTACCGCCCGGACGGAACACGCGGCGATTCTCCCGGTTGCGGCAGCATCCTGATCGCATTCGGAGTGGAAAACGCAGAAGTGCTGAAAAACTGCAGCATTGAAGGCAAGTATGTACAACTCAATTAAAAGATGTATGATGAAGATATTTGATAAAATCAATTTCAGGGAGCCGAAGTATATGCTTCCGGCTGTCCTGTATATCCCGCTTCTGGTTGCATCGTACTTCATCTTCGACCTGTTTCAGACCGAAACGGCGGAGATTCCGGACAAGACGCTGCAGACAACGGAGTTTTTGAACCCCGATTTGCCGGATGCCCGGCTTAAAGGCGGTGACGGCATAGGCAGCAAGTACGAGAACATGGCCAAATCATGGGGTAAGATACAGGATTACTCCGCAGTGGATAACATAGAACGAGATGAACCCGATGACAACAAGGAAGAATATGAATCGCAATACACGGTGGACGACATCGCCCTGCTCGATGAGCAACAGCAGGAAAAGGCTGCGGCAGCGCAAATTGCCGATGCCAAGACGCGCGAGCAAGAAGCTCTCGCGGAACTGGAGAAAGCCCTTGCCGAAGCAAGGTTGAGAGGACGCAATGAGGTATTACCGGCGACCGATACGGACAGTACCGCATCGGCGCAACCCCCGACGGCAACCATAGAGGTTAAGGGAAAAATAGAGGAAGAGAGCCGTTCGGTAAAAGCCCCGTCAGAGAACGAACCGCCCAGCGAAGTGGTACGCAAGGTAAAGACGGCTTCGGATTACTTCAATACGCTTGCGGTCAATGCCCGTGAACCGAAACTGATAAAGGCCATTATCGACGAGGACATCAAAGCGGTGGACGGCTCGCGTGTGCGGTTGCGTCTGCTCGACGACGTGGAGATCAACGAGTGCGTGGTCAAACGAGGGTCGTATCTGTATGCCACCATGAGCGGCTTCTCGTCGGGGCGTGTGAAGGGGAACATCACCAGCATTCTCATCGAGGACGAACTGGTGAAGGTCAGCCTGTCCCTTTACGACACGGACGGCATGGAGGGGCTTTATGTACCGAACAGCCAGTTCCGGGAAACGAGCAAGGATGTGGCAAGCGGTGCGGTGTCGGGGAATCTGAACATGAATACCGGCAGTTACGGCAACAGTCTCTCGCAATGGGGAATGCAAGCCGCTACGAATGCCTACCAGAAAACGAGCAATGCCATCGGCAAAGCTATCAAAAAAAATAAGGTAAAGCTGAAATACGGCACTTTCGTCTATCTGGTGAACGGACGTGAGAAACAGTAAAAACGGAAGCCATGATAGAGATTGACAACATATATAATATGGACTGTATCGAGGGCATGAAGCTCATGGCGAACGGCAGTGTCGATGCCGTGATAGCGGATTTGCCTTACGGCGTGTTGAACCGTAGCAACAAGGCGGTACACTGGGACAGGCAGATACCGCTCGAAGCGTTGTGGGAACAGTACCGCAGGATCACCAAGCCGGGAAGCCCCGTTATCCTCTTTGCGCAGGGCATCTTCTCGGCGCGGCTCATGCTCTCGCAACCCCGGATGTGGCGGTATAACCTCGTGTGGCGGAAAGACCGGGTAACGGGTCACCTGAATGCCAACCGGATGCCGCTACGCCAGCATGAGGACATCATCGTGTTCTACGACCGTCAGCCGGTATATCATCCTCAGATGATGCCGTGTCCACCGGAACGGAAAAATCATGGACGGCGCAAGACGGACGGTTTCACGAACCGCTGTTACGGTGAAATGAAACTGGCTCCGGTGCGTGTTGCCGAAGACAAGTACCCGACCTCTGTCATTTCCATACCCAAGGAACACAAGACAGGAGCATTCTATCATCCGACACAGAAGCCGGTAGCCTTGATAGAGTACCTGATGCGCACCTATACCAACGAGGGCGATGTGGTGCTGGACAACTGCATCGGTTCGGGTACGACCGCCATTGCCGCCATCCGCACGGGACGGCATTACATCGGATTCGAGATTGAACCGACGTATTGCGAAATTGCCGGACGACGGATTCGGGAGGAACTGGAACGTGGTCATGGGATTAAAGAAAGCGAAATAAGGGAAATAAAGAAATAAACAATATCAACAGAAACGATATGAACAAGAAAATAATTGTAACTGCATTTCTTCTGGCGGCAGGACTTTTTGCCACACGGAACGCACAGGCTCAGCGTACATACGAAGAGATGGAACGGCTGACTGTCAATGAACAGGTAACGACCGTCATCACAGCCACGGAACCGGTCCGCTTCGTGGATATTTCCACAGACAAGGTGGCGGGCGACCAACCCATTGAGAACATCATCCGGTTGAAGCCCAAAGAGACGGGACACGAGGACGGTGAAGTGCTGGCCATCGTCACCATCGTAACGGAACGCTATCGCACGCAGTATGCACTCATCTACACCACGCGGATAAGCGAGGCGGTGGCAGACAAGGAAATTCAGCTACAGGAACGGGATGCCTACAACAATCCTACGGTCTCGATGTCCACAGCCGACATGGTGCGTTTTGCAAGACGGGTGTGGAACTCGCCCGCGAAAATCCGCAACGTGGCGACCAAGGCGCACCGAATGGTAATGCGCCTGAACAATATTTACTCGGTGGGCGACTATTTCTTCATCGACTTTTCCATCGAGAACAAAACGAACATCCGTTTCGACATCGACGAGATACGGGTGAAACTGTCGGACAAGAAACTTTCGAAGGCAACCAACGCGCAGACCATCGAGCTGACGCCTGCCCTGGTATTGGAACACGGCAAGACGTTCAAGCACGGCTACCGGAACGTGATTGTCGTGAAAAAGATGACCTTTCCGAACGACAAGCTGCTGACCATCGAAATGACGGAACAACAAATCAGCGGGCGCAATATCAGCCTGAACATTGACTACGAGGATGTGCTGTCGGCCGATTCATTTAACACCGCTTTATTGGAGGAGGAATGACGATGAAAAAGACGATAATACTGATGCTTGCCTGCATGTGCGTCTTCATGAATGCAAGTGCGCAGCGTAACAGCGGCCGCCTCTCGCTTGGAGTGGGATTGCTGTATGAGAACGGCATGGACGTAACGCTTGCTTACGAACATGAAATGAACTACCGCCATGCGTGGGAGTTTTTCGCCAACGGCTATCTGAAATGGACGGAATGTAAATCTTGCGGTCATATTTGTCCGGAATCCTTCTGGCGCAACTATCGCACTTACGGTTTCGGTGTGGCGTACAAACCTTGTGTGGTGCGTGGACGCAACCATTACGGCAACTTGCGTATCGGAGCTTCGGCAGGGAGCGACACGAACAAGTTTCTTGCCGGAATCCATGTGGGTTACGAGCACAATTATGTGCTGCGGTCGGGATGCACACTGTTCTGGCAGGTAAAGAGTGACATGATGATAAAAGGGGCGGATTTGCTGCGGACAGGTATCGTGCTGGGGGTGAAACTGCCGATAAAATAAAGGAAAAACAAAAAACGAAAATAACATGATACGAAAGATTCAATGGTTTGCAATGGCAGTGACGGCGGTATTGTGCGCTGCCTGTGACGCCCATATCGACGTACCTGATACGGCGGTACGTCCGGGACATATTCTCTGCGAGGACGGTACGGCTTTATCCTACGTACAGTATGAACAGTCGGGAAAACGGGCAATAGCGGTTGTCTTCGATACCGAACACCGTGAAGGTACGGAAGGGAACGGCTATGCGGTTTACCTGTGGGACATTGCTCCGGCAGCTTTTGCCGACAGCCTCGGTGTCGCACAAGGGACGTCGGCCGACATCGAGGCTTTGGACGGGAACATGAACACCTTTGCGCTGTACGACACACGGGAGACGGCTTCGCCTATGGCGGAAGCGGTCTTTGACCTGTGGCGGTACGGACAGAGTGCCTATATCCCGTCGGTGGCACAGATGCGGCTGCTGTATGCCGTCCGGGAAACCGTCAATCCTGTCATCGAACGGTGTGGCGGCCATCCGCTGCCGTTGGATGAAAACGACTGCTGGTACTGGACATCGACGGAGGTAACCGGACAGGAAACGGCGAAAGCGTGGCTTTACTCGACAGGAAGCGGTGCGATGCAGGAGACCCCGAAGACACAGGCGCACAAGGTGCGGCCGATTATCACACTGAACAGGTAGGAACGAAAAGAGGGAAAGGACAAAGACAATGGAAGAAAGCAAGGAACTACAAGGATTTTACAAAATATTCCGTGCGGTCATCTATATCTCCGTGCTGATGGAGTTCTTCGAGTATGCCATAGACCTTGCCATGCTCGACCACTGGGGCGGCATATTGATTGATATACACGGGCGCATCAAGCGATGGATGATCTATAACGACGGCAACCTCGTGTATAGTAAGATAGCGACCTTCCTACTCATCTGCATCACTTGTATCGGCACACGCAACAAAAAACACTTGGAGTTTGACGCACGCAGGCAAGTGTTATATCCACTTATCTGCGGATTGTTCTTGATTGTGTTCTCCGTGTGGCTGTACCATCATACGATGGAAACGAGGCTCTACACCCTGCCGCTGAACATCATCTTCTATATGGCGGCTACGCTGGTCGGTGTGATATTGGTGCATATCGCATTGGATAACATCTCGAAGTTCATCAAGGAGGGACTGGGTAAAGACCGGTTTAACTTCGAGAATGAAAGTTTCGAGCAGAGCGAAGAGAAGGATGAGAACCAGTATAGCGTGAATATACCGATGCGGTACTATTACAAAGGTAAATTTCGCAAGGGATGGGTGTCGATAAGCAACTGTTTCAGAGGAACATGGGTGGTTGGAACTCCAGGTAGCGGTAAGACGTTCAGTATCATAGAACCGTTCATCCGCCAACATAGTGCCAAGGGCTTCGCGATGGTGGTCTATGACTACAAATTTCCGACACTTGCCACTAAACTTTACTATCATTACAAGAAAAACCAGAAGCTCGGCAAAGTGCCAAAAGGATGCAAGTTCAACATCATCAACTTCGTGGATGTGGAGTACAGCAAACGGGTGAACCCCATTCAGGCAAAGTACATCAATAATCTTGCGGCGGCGAGCGAAACGGCGGAAACCCTGTTGGAATCCCTGCAGAAAGGCAAGAAAGAGGGAGGCGGAGGCAGTGACCAGTTCTTTCAGACTTCTGCCGTGAACTTTCTTGCCGCCTGTATCTACTTTTTCGTGAACTACGAGCGGGAACCCTACGATGCAAACGGAAAGAAACTGTATGCGGAGAAACGGCAAGATCCGCAGACGAAGTTCTGGAAGCCGACGGGTGTCGTTCGTGACCGTGAGGGTGGCAGCATCGTGGAACCTGCCTATTGGCTTGGAAAATACTCGGATATGCCGCATATCCTTTCATTTCTCAATGAGAGCTACCAGACTATTTTTGAGGTACTTGAGACGGACAACGAGGTCGCGCCGTTGCTCGGCCCGTTCCAAACGGCCTTCAAAAACAAGGCGATGGAACAGTTGGAAGGTATGATAGGTACGCTGCGTGTCTATACCAGCCGTTTGGCTACAAAGGAATCTTACTGGATATTCCACAAGGATGGGGACGATTTCGACCTGAAAGTTAGTGACCCCAAGTCACCCAGTTATCTGCTGATAGCCAACGATCCGGAAATGGAAAGTATCATCGGAGCGTTGAACGCTCTGATATTGAACCGTCTCGTTACCCGTGTGAACACCGGGCAGGGGAAAAATATTCCGGTCAGCATCATCGTGGATGAGCTACCGACACTGTATTTCCACAAGATAGACCGACTGATAGGTACGGCGAGAAGCAACAAGGTAAGCGTAACGCTGGGTTTTCAGGAGTTGCCGCAGTTGGAGGCTGACTACGGAAAAGTGGGAATGCAAAAAATCATCACGACAGTGGGCAACGTGGTAAGCGGTTCAGCTCGCGCAAAAGAGACACTGGAATGGTTGTCGAATGACATTTTCGGCAAGGTGGTACAGGTCAAAAAGGGCGTGACGATCGACCGGGACAAAACGAGTATCAATCTCAATGAGAACATGGACAGTCTTGTACCCGCCTCGAAAATTTCGGATATGGCGACGGGATGGATTTGCGGACAGACGGCACGTGATTTCGTGAAGACGAAAACCGGTACGGGAGGCTCGATGAACATTCAGGAGTCGGAAGAGTTCAAGACTACAAAGTTCTTCTGCAAGACGGATTTCGATATGAGGGAGATAAAAGCGGAGGAAGCGGCCTATGTACCGCTACCGAAGTTCTACACTTTCAAGTCGAGGGAGGAACGGGAACGCATCTTGTATAAAAATTTCATACAAGTCGGACAGGATGTAAAAGACATGATAGCGGATGTACTGAACAAGCGTGGGGCGAAATAAATCAAAATCCCTGCAATAATTTACGTGGTTATTGCAGGGATTTTTGTATTCCATTCAGCTACCCGAAATCTTGCGGACATAAATGAATCATCTGACAGTTTCCGATTTGGAATCGTTTTCCGACAGCAGATTTTGTAATTTGTCGATGTCCGGTAGAGTCTTGCGCAAATTTTCCGGCATTTCTTGGGCTGTGCGGTATGTCGCCACGCCCATAGGCTTATCATAGTCGCGCACCATGATTTCGACAAATTGGCGGTTGGCATCCTGACATAGGACAATACCGATTGAAGGGTTCTCGTGCGGTTTCTTGTCGGTCATATCATATACAGTCAGATAACCGCTAAGCTGTCCGAGATAATTCGGGCGGAACTTGCCCCGTTTCAATTCCACGATTACGCTGGCATTCAGTTCTCTGTTGAAGAATACAAGGTCAGCAAACATTTCCTCTCCGGCAACTATCAGGCGATGCTGACTGTCGATAAAAGTGAAGTCGTTTCCAAAACGGAGAATGAACTGCTTGATATTGGTTACGATTTGGTTTTCGATGACCTTTTCGTTCCAGTCCTGTTCGCGTTCTCCCACATTCTCCAGATTAACCATTTCGAGCATATACTCATCCTTGAACGCCAATGTCGCTTTTACGGCATAAATGGCTTCGGGCAGCACTTGAAGGAAGTTGCTCGGCAAAGATCCGCGATTTGAATAGATGTCTTCTTTCAAGTAATTTTTGAGAGAGGATAGCGACCACGCATTTTGAGCGGCACAATGGATATAGAACAATCGTTCTGCGATGTCTTTTGAACGAGTCAGGATTTCAATATGATGTGAAAAGCTAATCTTGACAAAATCGTCCCAGGTAAATTCGGTATTGACCGGTTGCCCGATAAGTTGCAGCAGTAGATGCTCGTCAATATCCAATTCGCCCAACGCTGTTGGATGAATTAAAGCCGTACCCTTTTCCGACGAATGGTTTTCCAATTCGCCCAACACTGTTGGACGAATTAAAAACGTCCTCCATTCCTCATAGAATGAGCGCATCCGTTTCAACCCCGATTCAGAAAAGCCGTGCAGACCGGGCAACTCCCGTTGAAGGAGCTTTGATATGGTAGGCAATGCTTTAGTACCCCAACAGCCGATGCGGGAATTTTCAGACACGAATTTCCCCACTCCAAAATACAACGAGAGAGTTTCTTTGTTGACCGCAGCCGCACTTCTATACCGGCAGCGTTCGATGGCATGTTTGATTATCTCTACTGCCTCTGCATATTGTGTATAATCCGATGGGATAACTTGTTGTTCCATATACATACGTTTTTGTGCCGCAAAGGTACGAAAAATACGGGATATACAGGGCAGAATGCCAACATATTATAGTGCCGTGTGGGTCTTATTCGGTATTTTTAGCGTTCCGGTTTCCTGCACTCGCTTTGCTGCCAATCTACTCACTTAGATGTTCATGTGTCTGGGGCGTGCCGAGAAAGCCGGTAGCGGTGTGGATAAGATTGTGAGCGGTTGGCAGTCTTTGGGTTGGCCGCTTCCTACTGTAGCCGAGGAAACACGTCCGGACTATGTTGTGCTGACCTTGCAGTTAGGGATGAAAACCCGACAAGAAAACCTCGCAAGCAGGATTTGAGAAAAGAGCAAATCTTGGAGTTCTGTGTTGAGCCGCAATCCCTATCTGATATTTTGCAACATTTAGGATTGAAAGATAGGGAAAATCTTATGGAGGTCTATATCAATCCGATGATTGGTGCAGGGGTATTGGAAATGACGGAGCCGGACAATCCCACAAGCCGTAACCAGATGTATGTAACGGTAAAAGTGGAACAAGAATTTCAAAAGTAAGTTTATAATAGGATATTGCGGCTTGGACGCATCCAACCTCATACAAATAACACTGCCCGCGTGAAAATGGGGGCAGTGTTATTTATATGGTAGTTCGCTTATTTAAGCTCGTGTACCGCTTAAAAGTTCGGCAAGTTGCCGGTCGCAGAATTTATCGTATTCCTCCTTGTCTGTACCGCTTTCGATAGCCCGGTCGATAACATCGCCCAGTTCGTCGAAGCAGACTTCTTCATTGACACACTTTGCATTGCTATCATCTTCTTTCAGTAGATAGACCTCGTAGTAATCAGAGCCGTTGAGAGCGATAACGACATATCCGGCGTGTAACCGTCCGTTTACTTTCAGCCGCAGTGCCGGTAATTCTTGGAATACCGTAGCGACAAATTCGCTGACTCCCCACGACATAAAGACGGGTATGGGGGTAAATGACAGTAATTGTTCTTTGATGGTCTGTGCGATGTGCATTACATACTCTTTATCCATAACTTTGATTTTTAATATGATTATTGATTTATGTTAGTTGAACCATTCGGGGTTATCCTCTTTTAATTCCGTGATGAGTTCATCGTCCGGTAATTTGAGGGTCTTCGCATCGGCGAAAAAGAAAACCTCGTCATATATTTGTTCGGCTTCCTTACTTGCAAAACCTTCGCTCTCGTCCTCGAAACTGCCCGGATGAAGTGCATCGAGCAGAGCGGTAGAGCCGATAAGTAGTTCTTCACCTTCGTTGGATTTCACGATACGGCAGATGTAGATATTGCCGTCAAATTGTAGTTCTTTCGTTTTCATACGCCTGTTATCTTAATGGGATATGTCTCCCGTTTGCCTTGAGGTATTCCATGATACACTTCGCTTCTTCGTGCGATGCACGGTTGCGGTCATCGTAATTGCGTGTCTCGTCTGCCATGACCACGATACACTCCTTTACCAACCTGTAAAGGCTTTGCTGCAGCGTGGGGTGCATTTCGGGGATAGCGGCTGCAAACCGTTTGGGATTGAAGCCGTAATCGTTCACTGCTCTTTCCCAGTCTTTGGCGAGCTGGTACTCCTTGCTTTCCTTGATGTTGTCCATAATCTTGAATTTTAATGATTTGTTTTTTATTCCCTCCGTTCGATTCCTTTCTGTCGGAACCGCTTTGGGATTTTATAGATGCGGTAAACGGTTGTCGGTACAGCTTCATACGGGAGGCTTTTCCTGCCAATTACTCTTTCTGAGGGAAGGAAGAATTTGCAGGAAATACATTTCAAGCCGCCGGATCAAGCGCGACGGCCGACCTTTGCATCTGATAAAACCAAACCGGGGCTGACAGGGAATGAAGCTGGGGAAACGCTATAAAAGGGAAGTTGAAAATGGTAAAAAAGAGAGGAAACGAAAGCTATGAATGGAGGAAGGGTGGGTGGTGACGGGTTCGTCAGAAAGTTAAAAGAGGTACTTGGGTCCTTTGTCCGGAGCATACAAAAATGAATAGAGGGCGGATTTCCCCCCCCCTATTCGTTATGACAACAACATTTGTCAGGCAGCTATTTCTTCCGTTTGCGGTTCGGTCTGTGCTTCCGCTTCGGGTTGCGGTTCATCGGGTTGTTCCGCTTCCTGCGTGGCTTGTTCCTGCAAAGCGGCTTTTTTTTCCTTAATGCGTTGGTGCCGCTTTTCGTACACTTCATTATATCCGTCTTGGATATTGGCAAGTTCTTCGGGCATATGCTTTTGGGCGAAGCCAAGCAACAGGGAGGCTGTGGCGTTGTTACCGAATGCGTCCTTGAAATTGGCAATCAGATAATCCCTGCGGATAACGGCTTTCTGCTTGGCGGTAAGGTTCTCGATGATGCGCATTTTGTCCTCGCTCGTAAGGTAGTAATAAGAACCTTTATCTTCAATTCCCACCTCATTGAAATGCTCTTTGCGGAGTGAGGAGAGCAGGAAGAAATACACCATTTTCTCCTCGTCCTGTCCAAATTTGCGCTCTGACATATCGACCTCTAAAATCCGCTTTTTGGTGTCTTCAACGGTCTTTTCGAGGGCAATCTCCTTGTTGCGTTTGTCCTGCTTTTCCAACTTCTCGATAGGTGAAAGCGGCATTTCGGTTGCTGTACCGTTTACGGTGGTAGCGGTATTTGCAACATAGCACAGTGTAATGTCGTTGCTCTCAATACGGAGATAGAGGGAGATTTCTCCTGCTTCGCTTCGGGTGCGGATTGCTTCGCATTTTTCGGTGTAACCGTTCAATTCCTGCCCGTAATCCTTTTCTGCATCCTCGTATTCCTCGGTGGTATCATAATCCTCTTTTTGAGGTGCTTGGGGGCTTTCGGGGTATTTCGTTGCATAGGTTTTAAGGCTTTCCACTTCGTAGCCCATAGCGGTAAGTCGGTCGATGACAGCTTCATTGTAATTGTAGCTTTCGTGGCAGAGGGGAACGGCAGGGTGCTGTTCCATGAGCCGCATAGCCTTTTCGGTAAGGTGCGATGTGTTCATTTCCACCAAGCAAGCGCGGTTGGCGCAATTTCCGCAACCACCCTCACAGAACAACATCATATTATTGGTATTGTGAGGGCATGAAAGACAAAGGGTTTTGTCGAATGAATAGCGATTGAGGTCTGCGGTGTATTGCCGTTCGATGCTTTGTGCCACCTCGGAAGCTTTCATGCCTCGCCAACTATTGTACTGCACCCCCTCTTTCAGATGTTGGTCGTACACCTCACGCTGTATCTCTTCCCCATAACGGCAGATTTCACTTGCCACGCTGATTGTGATTTCGTCCTGCTCCAACAGCAAAGCGATTTCGGGTATCAAGGAAACGAATTTAAGTCGTGTACGGATATATGCCTCCGTCTTGCCGAACTGCACGGTCAAGGACTGTACATCGTGGCGACCGCTGTCTATGAGCTTTTGGTAGGCGTTGGCTTCCTCAATCGGGGTCACATCCTTACGCTGCAGGTTCTCGGTAATCGCCATTTCCTCGGCTGTCTCGTCTGAAATTTCCATGACGATAGCCGGAATTTCCGCCAATTCAGCCATGAGGGAAGCACGGTATCTGCGTTCTCCGAATACAATCTCGAAACGGTTGTCCGCAATAGGGCGCACACCGATAGGCTGAAGCACTCCCTGCTGACGGATGCTCTCGGCAAGTTCCGCAAGGCTTGTCTCGTCAAAGTTCTTACGTGGGTTGTAGTTACTCGGCTGAATGTCTGCCAATGCTACCGATGTGATGTTCTTCTCTACTGCTTGAACTGCTGTTGTTGCCATAATCATAAAATTTAATTGGTTGATATTTGATTTTTTTATTTTCCCTTTTTTCGGTTCTTTTCTCTGCCTGAACCGCTTGGGATTTACAGATGCTTCAAGGGACTGACGAACAAGCTATTTTCAACGCTTTTTCCGGAAAATTACTCTTTCGCAGGAAGGAAGAATTTTACGAGAAATGCACTTCAAAGCGGTGAAATCAAGCGCGGCAGTCCAAATTTGCGTCTGGAAAACCAACCGGCGATGGCAGGAACGAGGCCGGACAAGCGGCAAGTGGAATAAATAAAAAAGTAATACAACCATGCGGTTATAAGAGGTAATAGAACAGGAGAACACCCAGGAGGGTATAAACAGGAAAAACGCTACCTTGTGGACGTGCCCATAAGATAGCGGTATGCTATAAAAGGTATATCGGATGGGGACTACAACCGCCGTACCGGTTATTTCTCGTGCTTTTCCAAATACTCTTTCATCGCCTCGTTCACGATGTCCCGTAGAGACATATTCTTTTCGATGGCGAGGTACTTCATCCGGGTATGAATACTTTTGTTTATGACAAAGTTGCAATGTACAGCAGGCTCTTTTTCCGTTTTGACCGGTGCAGGTTCTTTCTTTTGCGTGGACTTCCCGGTGGATGACAGCAAGCCGTCCAGTCCGCTTCTCATGCCGTTTTTCAATGAATCACTTTTGCCCATATCGTTTTTATTTTAATTTCAACACTTCTTTTGCTAACTCCATGTAGTCCTTTGCCCCGTTGCTGTTCTTGTTATACTCAAAGATATTCATGCCTTTTATCGGAGCTTCGGCCAATGATACATTGTCCCGGATGACGGTCTTGAATACCTTGTCGCAGAACGATTCGCTGATTAGTTCCGCCACACTTTTGTTGAGCGTCTTGCGCTTGTCAAACTGGGTGATGACAATGCCGCCGATATTTAGGTTTGGGTTCAAACGTTCCTTGACAATCCCGACCACATTTGTAATCTTTGCCATTCCGCGCATGGCGAGGAACTGCGCCTGTACCGGGATAATCAGGAAATCCGCCGATGTGAGGGCGTTCAGTGTCAGCAAACCCAGCGAGGGCGGACAGTCAATCAGGATATAGTCGAATTTACGGGTTTCAAGCAATTTTGCAATCAGCCCTTTTAGTATTAATTCCCGCCCCGGCTCGTTGATAAGCTCGGATTCTGTCGCCGACAAATCGAGGCAGGACGGTACAACGGAAAGACCGTTTTCCAACTCGAATACCGGTAAGGTATATTCGCCTTTCATCGCTCCGTACACCGTCCGTTCCTCTTCGATGGAGAGACCGCAGGATTCCGTGAGGTTTGCCTGACCGTCCATGTCGATGAGCAGTACACGCTTTTTCTTCTGCTGCAATGCGGCAGCAAGATTGATGGTGGTAGTTGTCTTTCCGACACCGCCCTTGTGGTTCAAAACTGCGATTATTTTTGTCATAATTTCGTGTCTTTATATCTGATACAAAGATAATACTATTTTTAGTATTTACTATTATTAGTGTATACTATTTTACTACTTTTGTATATTTTAGTATTATAGCATCTACTACTATACTAAACTAAAATACTGATTGACTAAATGTAGTGCATTCTATCATTTCTGATGGGATATTTCCTAATATCCTACTTTACTAACCTTAGTATATACTACATTTAGTATTTGTTGTATAACAGCAAAATAAGCTCATTTTGGAATTAGTCTTATAAATCATCATCATGCGCATTAGATAAATTCTGTCTCAAGTGCTTCCAACAAGTCGTGTATTTGTTTTTCCGCTTCCTCCATATCCGATACAATGTCCTTGATGTGGTAAGGTGCGCCATTTTTACCGTGCCCATCATTTCCAATCCATAGATAGGCTTCGTAATCCGGGTCAAAACCCTCGAAATATTGTTCCATGTCAGCAATGAGGGTATCAATGTCCTCACATTTCATTTCGGCACTGAAATTAAAATCCTGCCCATAGTTGGTATAGCGTTGGAAGTCGAACTGAATATTTGATTTATTTTTGTCATCCACACTTATACTCCAGCCTTTGCTTTGGGATATTTCCGTTACTTTTTGTATCTTTTCTTGAGCGGTCATAGTTTTGAGTTTATAGTGGGGAGACTTCACACCGTCCTACCGATTGCTTTAATCCGTTATTTGAAAGTAATACTCCTGCAGCTCGTCTGGCCATTCGGCGGTCATAGAGCGTGGCTTTCTGGTTGTCCCGCTCGTGCCATTGCCAAATTTTGTGATTAAGTACAAGGCACAGCTCTGTCCAATGCTTGTAGTTATCTTTCCATTCTGCCTTAACCTTTCTGTATGTGTCAGCTATGGCTTCATTCCCGAACTTGTCTGCCATAGAGAAGTCCTGCCAAAAGGTTGTCATCGGGTCATAGCCAGTAATTTCCGCTATATTCCACTTGGGAATTACTATTTTTAATATTTCCATACTTATTATTGTTTTTGTAATACTCATGAATCAAGATTACTATTTCCCTTTGTTCGGTCTGTTTGCGACCGCCGGGAAGATTTTTCTGCTTTCAGAAGGTGGCGGGGAACAATCGGACAAGGCTGATCCGGAAAAATACGCTCGACAGCGGAGAGGAAGATTTTTACGTGTCATTTGCGGCAGTATGCCGGCATTGGCAGGATTGGAGCCGCCGGTTACCTTTGCGGAAAATTCTGTTCCGTAGGTCGCACGGCAGCGGACTTGGGTTTAATGGGAATCCGTTAGAAAAGGAAAGATTTATGAATAAAAGAGTGAGGCGGCCAGCCGGGACGGACTTTCCGATGGACTGTCTTGGGACTACAGAGGGCAGGATTTATCCCGCCCCCTGTAATGCCAAGTCTGTCCGTGTCCGTCCTTTTGCAAAAAGGGGCTTCACGCACTTTATGTAACGTGTTACACAAAATGCGTGAGGCTGCTTGAAGCAAACTGGCCGCAGGATGTAAGGCTATATGAGGGAGAAAGGAATTTTATAAAAGGCCGTTGGTCGATCGGAACAACAAACCGTACCGAGACTTTGCCCGATACGGTCTTGCATATAACTCAGTCTATGTCATAGCCTATCATGTATTCATCGTTGATAAGCAGATAATAGTAGCCGTTGCCACAATTCCTGTATTCTTTGCTGAATCCAGCCGCCATATCTCCATTTTCGCGTGGCTCACACCATAACGTACCGTCATAGCCACAAAAGTCGAAGCGTCCGGTGGAAAACTTTTCGCCTTGCTTCAGTGCCGTTCTGAAACGAGCCATATCCCAACTGCTGCAATACTTCTCGATGGTGGCAAGTCCGATACACTTGCCGTCGATGCGTGTGCCGGTCGTGATGCGGTTCTCGTAGAGGGATTTATCCAAATCGGCATTAGCGATTTTGCGAAGCCAATCATTCGTATGCGTGGCAAGTCGGGCAAGTTTCTGGTATTTCAAGACCTGTTTCTTTCCTATGTCCGCTGCATCTTCGGGAGAGGATGACGGATAGTATATCTTCTCAATGCTTGCCCAATCCGTGAAGATGTACCCGCTTTTTCGTTTTCTTGGCGCAATAATGCCGATGACGTTTTCATTGCGGTTGATGAATAATCGCCTACGTTGTCCTGCAATCCTTACATATAAAGAGGTGGAATTCTGCTCGTTTCGGAGATAGGCTTCTGCCGGATGAATAGTTGTTGTTTCCATATTTGTATAAATTTTGATTTTTGCTGTTCCTATTTTGGTTTACCTGTTCAAAGTTCCGGGATTGTGCCGTTCTTATATAGAACACCGTCCCGATAATGGGACACGATGCCCGGCTTAAGTCCCATTTCCTCAAAGGCTATATGCCTGATATAGTCCTTGTATTCTTTGCCAATGAAATTCTTTCCACAAAGGTTGTTGAAAATCATAGGGACGGAAAAACCGTCTTCGCTCGATAATATCACTTTGTCGTCTTGTCTAATTTCTTCTACCATACTTGTTTACTTTTAATTGGTTGAACTATCATGCTGATTTTTCTTTTTCCCTGCTTTCGTTTGCCGTGCAGGTTTGTTTTCAGCTTTTTGAGGCAGCCAGAGGATGAAGCTGTGGCATCATAAGCCAAACCCGGATAGAAAACCGACCGTGTAACAGTCTGTTTTCGTCATCCGAATGCAATGCGGCTTGGCGATTATGCGCTTCGTCCTACATTCGCCGACGAAAAGAGTAAAGAATGACCTGCCGGTAAAAGCAAGGATTTTGTAAAAAAGAAGAGTCGTATATGATAGAAAAAACGGCTTGGGATGTGAGAAAATACCCTGAAAAATTTGCGGTGTATCGTATTTTATGTAATTTTGCAGTTGTATTTCAAAATTGCATAAACAGTATGGAGGCAAAATATATCCACAGGGAGCTATCCGCCGTGATAGAAGAGGCTTACCGCTATTTTTCAGTCATTACGGTAACAGGACCGCGCCAGTCCGGAAAGACGACGCTGCTCCGCAACTTGTTCTCATACCTACCGTATTACTCGTTGGAAAATCTTGATGTCCGGAGTTTCGCCGAAAACGACCCGGTCGCTTTTCTGAACCAGCACACGGAGGGCATGATTCTTGACGAGGTACACAACGCTCCGAACCTGCTGTCGTATATTCAGGGTATGGTGGACAATGATGCCGACCGGCGGTTTATCCTTTCGGGCAGTTCGCAGTTTGCCATGCTGAAAAAGGTTACACAGTCTTTGGCAGGACGTACCGCCGTTTTCGAGTTGCTCCCCCTGTCATACTCCGAAATACGGGAGCAGATCACCGATACGCCTCTTGACAACCTGCTGTTTAACGGGTTTTACCCTGCCATTTATTCGGGCCGTAACATACCCAAATTTCTTTATCCGGCGTACATGAAAACCTATCTGGACAAGGACGTGCGCGACCTGCTACAAATCAAGGACATGATGCAGTTCCACACATTCATCAGGCTTTGCGCCGGACGTATCGGATCGCTGTTCAAAGCCTCTGAACTGGCCAACGAAATCGGTGTCAGTTCACATACCGTTACGGCATGGCTGTCCGTCTTACAGGCATCTTATATTGTTTTCCTGCTACCTCCCTATTTCGAGAACACACGCAAACGGCTGACTAAAACTCCCAAGCTCTATTTTACGGATACAGGGCTTGCCTGTCACCTGCTCGGCATCGAATCGCCGGAACAGCTTGCACGGGACAAGATGCGTGGGGCGTTGTTCGAGAACTTCATCGTAACGGAAGCCTTGAAGCGGCGGTATAACCAAGGCAAGGAAAGCAACCTCTATTTTTACAGGGATTCGAACCAGAACGAGGTCGATTTGCTGTTGAAAAAACATTCGGGGCTATACGGTATTGAAATCAAGTCGGCGATGACCTACCATGCGGACTTCGAGAAGGCGTTGAAACAAATGGACGGCTGGGTCAAAGAAACCATACTGGGTAAGGCGGTGGCCTATGCGGGTACACTCGAAAATACTGCTGGAGAAATCAAACTTCTGAATTACAGTCACCTGGATGAGGTGTTGGCTTAACAGCCCTATAACAGTCCAGCTAATGCCGACACACACTCCTGCTGCATGGATTTGATGTAATCGAAGAGAACCGAGGGATTGATATTCTTGCCATTTAGCTTGCAGGTGACGTGCAAGTGCTCGCCTGTACTTCGTCCGGTCGAGCCGGTAATACCGACGGCATCGCGGGGACGGACTACCGTACCCTTGGCGGCCAGCACCCGTGAAAGGTGGCAATAGCTGACGGTGTAATTTCCGTGCCGCAGTGTCACATACTTGCCGGACGTCTTGTCTTGTCCCACTTTGACGACCACCCCCTCCATCATGGCCAATACCTGCTCGCCCCGTGCGTGCAGGTCGATACCCCCGTGAAACTTCCTCTTCCCGGTAAACGGGTCTTTCCGGTAGCCGTATGGCGATGTAATTCTGATGCGCTGCAATGGATAAGACACACTGAGATAACGGTCAATCCACAACTTCTTACTTTCATCGGCAGGTTTTGTCGAAGTCTCCTGTGCAGGAGCCATGCTTTCGGGTGTCGGCTCCGGCTTTTTCATACCCTCCTGCAAGGCTTCTACCTTGTATCTTTCTGGTGTCTTGGCAATCGTGTTGAACTGCGCCTGAACGGGCATCGTGCAGAATGAAATACCCGATATTGCTATCAGTAGAATTTTTCTCATTCGGCAAAGTTATAACGGGAATTTTCATGTCGGAAACAAACTACCGTCATTTCTTGTATTGGTTTGATATTTTGCGTCTATTAGTACGATTTTGATTAGATAATTGTACTAATGAAGATAAAAACAGCATATTACAACCATTTATATAGCTGTATTTTTGTCCGTCATAATAAGATGTCTCTATCTTTGTATAGTACAATTTTATAATATGAATATAGTATGAAAAAAGTTCAGATTGAATTTGATGAATTACCCTTTTCGACACTGGAACGATTCGGTCTTACAAGGGAAATGATCGAGGACTTGCCGATGCGTGTGTTGGAAGACATCTGCAACGGCCGGCATTCTCCCGTGCTTCCCGTGCGTGTCACTGACGAGCATGGCGGGCAAATCGAGAGCCGCAGCCGCTTTGCCTTTATCCGCATGGACGACGGTCAGGTGGATGTGGTGTTCTATCCGGCACTGAAATCCTCTCCACTGGAGCGGTATGACGAAGCACAGCAGAAACAGTTGCTCGACGGCAAGGCGATTGTCGCCGATGTGGAAATGTCGGACGGACGGAGCAGCAAGGCTTTCGTACAGATTGACGCCGAGACGAAACAGGTGATGTATGTCCCCACGCCCATCATCGCACGCAACCTGAAAGTGCTGGCCGAGGTCATGCGCCTCGGTACGGTGGAGGTAAACGGGATGCAGCACGGCGAGCCGCTGACGGTAGTCGTGGGCGGCGAGCCTGCCACAGTGGGCATCGACCTTCATGCCAAGACCGGCATCCGCATCTGTTCGGGCGACGCGCAGCAATGGCGCAACCAACCCAAGCGAGAGTGGGACAAATACACCTTCGGGTGCTACGGCTGCTGGGTCATGGACGATGACGGTAACCTTGACTACGTTTCGGAGGAAGACTACACCGAAGAGCTGTGGAACGAACAGAAGAAGAGCGGCGAGCGCAATCGTGCGACAGCTCTCCATAAGTAAAACATCAATCCGTACATTATGGCACAGAACGAATATTATCCCGAAGACGTACTTGTCGGGAAGATGCAGAGCGGCGAATACGGCTGGCTCGATTACGTCAATCATTTCTCCGCCGACTGGCAGGAGGAATACGCCCGTTACTGCGAGGAAAAAGGGCTTGCAGTCGGCAACGAATCCGCCGCCGAGTTCGTCCGCTTCAAGGACGAACAGTTGGAGGCAGCAATGGAAAGCGGAGACGCATAACGAAAACAATCAGACTATGGCGATACGAACGAATACCAATCCCCGGCAGATGGACTTGCAGCCCGAAATGCGCGATATGCTGATGCGCAACGGGCTTCAAGCCCATGTTGCACTTGACGATGCAGGGTATCGGCTGATCGTGCAGGGACATGACTCGCCCCTGCTGGTCTATCCGATCACCGAACGTCAGATGTTGGCACTCACGGACTGGGGAACGAACACTGCCAACAAGAAGGCCTACAACGTGCTGACGAGCATCGTGGGCAAGGACTTCTATATGCCCAAGAACTTCGTCCATGCCCGCAATGCCAACGGTCGTGTGGCTATGGGGCTGCACGGCTACCGCATCGTCATCGGCGAGTACGGGCGCATGGGGCGTATGGGAATGCCCCCGCCGTTCCTTGGCTGGACACCTCGCAACCAGTTGGGCTTCCACCTTCGCAGGGTCGGCGGCCAACTGTTCTTTCCGGGGCCGTCCATCGTACCCGAACGCCCCGACGGGCGCATGAAGCCCGGCGAACTGCAATCAGGCGGTTACGGCTTCTATTACAAGGGGCATCAACAGGAGCAGCCCGTACAGCAACGGGATGTGCTGCAGGACTTGCAGGCGGCTATCACGCCGATGGTCAGCCGTCCACGCAGCAAGGAACCGGCACGGCCGTACAAGGAGCTTATAGCCTCTCCGGTCTATTTCTCCAACGAGAAATGGGCGGAGTGCCTTGCCTCGCACGGTCTTGTCGTGGATGCGGAAAAGCAGACGCTGACCGTGCAGTCGGAAAGCGTCCAAGCCGATATGGTCTATGACCTGACGGAAGAGGAAGTGAGGACACTGGTTGCCGCACCCATCGAGGAGCAGCCCGTAGAGAAACGTCTGGAACTGCTGAACGGCATTATCGGGGCTGACTTTTCCGACAAAGTGACGATGGAGGCTCTCAACAGCGATCAACGCATCGCTATCGGTCTGCATCCCGAAGTACAGCAGGATTTGAAACAACGCCAACGGCAGGAGCAAGAGGCTTTTATGCCAGTGAAAACCTCGCTGCAACAGCAAGAGGAATCCGTACAGGGAAATATCGGTGCGGTAGTGGACGGGCGTGACCTCCAGTTTTTGAATGAAAACAAGGGATGGTATCGGGAAGAGAAACACGGGCGGGAAGTCGAAGTGAGCCAGATAGCCGTTCAACCGGCACAGACCGAGGGGAAATACAGGATGACCGCCGTTATCGACGGTCAGGCTATCAGCCATGAGATAACCCAACGGGACTACGACAAGTTCCTTGCTGTGGATGACTATCACCGGATGAAGCTCTTTTCCAAGATTTTCAGCGAAGTGGACATGAAAACACGCCCGGAAGCACAGCGGGGTCTCGGCACGAAAATCTTTGCCGCCCTCACCGCAGGTACGGTAGTCGCGGCGGGTGTCGCACACGGCATCCACCATCACTGCCATGCCCCGGAGTTCTACGGCGAGTGTTTCGGCGGTCCGCCACGCCCGTACTTCAAGCCGGGTGTCGATACGCCGAGGGATGTGGCCATCCGTTGTTTCGAGGCAGAGATGAACCGTGAAATCAATGATATGAGAATGGGGAGGTAAACCATGAGAGAGGGCGAACTGACTTATGACGATTTTCTGCGCAGGCTGAACATTCAGGACGTGCTTATCGACGCGGGCTATCACCTGAACCGGCGTGACGGCCTGCGCTATCCCTCGTATGTCCGGTTGGACAGCGAGGGGCGGCGCATCCGCAACGACAAATTCATTGTCACGCAGCAAGGGAAATGTTGTTTCAAACCGCAACAGCAGAAGTCGTATAACATCATTTCCTTTATCAAGGAGCATCCGCATTTTTTCGCGGAATACCATGCCGGTGTGTCTCCCGACCGACTGGTAAACCTTGTCTGCAACCGGTTGCTGAACCATCCCGTCGCTGACCGGGATACCCGGATTATCCAGCCTAAACGGGATGTGAAGCCGTTTGACATGGCGGATTACGACATTCACCAGTTCAATCCGCAGGATCGGGCGACACAAAAGAAGTTCTATCCGTTCTTCAAGCATCGGGGCATCGACCTTTACACGCAATACGCCTTCCACCGGAACTTTTGTCTGGCGACGAAACACCGTGAGGACGGCATGAAATACACCAACCTCGCCTTTCCGCTGACCGTTCCGAAAGATACGGGACAGGTTGTCGGTCTGGAAGAGCGAGGGCGCCCTCGCATGGATGGCAGCGGCAGTTATAAAGGGAAGGCGGAAGGGAGCAATTCGAGCCAAGGGCTATGGATTGCCAGCCCAGCCAAAACTACGCTTACCGAAGCCAAGCATATCTACTGGTTCGAGAGTGCATACGACGCGATGGCCTATTACCAGCTTCATCAGGCCAACGACAAGGATTTGCGGAAAGCGGTCTTCATATCTACCGGCGGTAACCCGACGGTGGAACAGATGCGGGGTGTCCTCACGCTCTCGCTTCCTGCCAAGCAACACATCTGTTTCGATACCGACCTTGCGGGAATCGAGTTTGCCAAGAACCTGCAACAGGAGATGTACCGGGCTGTCCGTTCCACCATCGAGGAGACACCGGAGCGGAAGCCTTATCTGGATTCCGTCGCTGACGGCAAGAACCTCGATGAAGGAGACATAGACCTGCTGCCCGACGCTTTGCGGTCGAGCTACGGGAAATATGAATCCGCATGGGAAGAAGCCATGTCGATGCGTTCGAGCGGCCTGTGCCATCCGGACGACATACGGGAACAGACGGATATCATGAACGGAAATTACAAGGAGTTCCGTGAAGGATTGCGGGAGTTCCTCGGTCTGGACAAGGCGAATGACGCCTCTTTTGTCCGTGAACAGCCTACCTATCCCAACAAGGACTGGAACGAACAGCTTTTGGCCGGGCAGAAACAGGAAGAGACGGTCGATGAGACACAGGCGAGAGAACAGTCACCGGAAGAGGAACAACAAACACACTTTCGCCGATGATGACCGATGCACCCACAGGACATTTCCAAAGCATCGTGCTGCAACCGCACGCCGGACAGTTCGTCATCGACGAGCTGCCCGCAATCGTATTGTGCTGTGCAGCATGGGTGTACGGTGGCATGGAGGGACTGCCTCTGACAGCTCTTGCCGTATCGGTTGCCGCATTGCTTTCTTTGGCATTGCTGTACCGTTTCATCTATCTGCGCCGGACACGCTACCACATCGGTAGCGAGCAGCTTATCAGCAGGCATGGGGTGCTGTCCCGGAAGACGGACTACATGGAACAATATCGTATCGTGGACTTTGTGGAACACCAAAGCCTCATGCAGCAGCTTTGCGGCCTAAAGACGGTACGCATCTTCTCGATGGACAGGAATACACCCCGGCTTGATTTGGTAGGCATCAGACACAACTTCGATGTGGTAACGCTTATCCGGGAACGGGTCGAGTATAACAAACGAAAAAAGGGAATATATGAAATCACGAATCATTAGTCTGGTCATTTTTGCCCTCTGCCTGATGCCACACTGGGCAAAAGCCCAAATCACGGCGTCCAATCCGTTGGAATGGATGGCGTTGGCCGAGGGCAACGAGGTTATCAATGACCAAATAGAGAAACAGATAAATGGTCAGACGAAGACAGCTATGCTGCAGAACAGCATCGCCGCCGAGTTTAACCGCATCCACAAATGGGAGAAGCAGTACAACAGTTATCTCAAGACGGTAAGCGGCTACGCTTCATCGCTGAAAGCCTGCACCCATCTCTACAACGACGGCGTGAGAATCTTTCTCACGTTAGGGAAATTGGGCAACGCCATCCGAAACAACCCGCAGGGCATCATCGCCTCCATGAGCATGAACAATCTGTATATCGAGACGGCAACGGAACTGGTATCGGTCTTCACGCTCCTGAATGACGCAGTGGCCAAGGGCGGCAAAGAGAATATGCTCACGGGTGCGGAACGCAGCAAGACCTTGTGGGCGTTGAACGACAAACTTTCGGTTTTCAGCCGGAAGCTGCACCTGCTCTACCTGAGCATACGGTACTATACCCTCAATGACGTGTGGAACAACGTGACGGCCGGGATGCTCGACCGCAACAACGGAGAGGCGGCACGGATGGCCATGTCCCGTTGGCGCAGGGCTGCCGTCCTTGCACGATAAAATCAGGTGAATGATGAAACGGACGATTTGGATAGGCATCTTATTGCTGTGCATCGGTATCGGCAAGGTTCGGGCACAGAACGACCCCGTGCTTGCCGGGATGATCCTGCTCTATACCGACAAGGCGGAAAAGGAGCTGAAGAACCAGGAGAAGGTCATGCTGATACAGACCACCGGACACCTGTGGACGAAAGAGGAAGTGAAAGCCACGACCGACCTGCAACGGGAGTTCAACAACTATTTGGACTCTTTCCGGTCGATAATCTGCTACGCAGCGCAGATATACGGTTTTTACCACGAAATATCAAGGCTGACGGACAATATGGGAGACTTTACCAGACAGGTAAGCCGCAATAGTCCCAACGCGCTGGCCGTTGCTCTCTCCACGCAACGGAACCGCATTTACCGGGAACTGATTATGAACAGCGTGGAGATTGTGAATGACATCCGCATGGCGTGCCTGTCAGACAACAAAATGACGGAGAAGGAGCGCATGGAAATCGTATTTGGCATCCGTCCGAAGCTCAAGATGATGAACAAGAAACTGCAACGGCTGACCAAGGCGGTGAAATACACGACGATGGGCGACATCTGGCGTGAAATCGACGAGGGGGCACGCCCGGCAGCCGACAAACGGGATATCGTGGAAGCCGCCAAAAGACGCTGGCGGCAGATAGGAAGAAATGTAAGACCTTAAAAACAGACAACGTATGGGCGTTTGGAGTACACTATTGAAATATGGCGGCAAGGCCATGAAAGGTGTCGGTACGGCTACAGCGACTACCGGCAAAAGTATGGGTAAGGCAGTGCTGCACCCTTCGCAGACCTTGCGTGGCGCGGGTCAGGCCGTCAAGACGGCGACCATCGGCGGTGCGGTCGGTTATGTGGGCTGGGAGAAGCTGACCACCGACAAAAGCGTGGTGCGTATCGTGAGCGATGCGGTCATCGGCGAACCGGCAACGAATACCCTCGCGGAGACGGCGGACGGAGTGCGTGAACTGACGGGCAAGGCCGGGGAAGCCGTCAGTTCGGTCAGCGGTGCGGTAACCGGCATCGACAACAAGCTGAACGGTGTGTCGAACTTTTTGCGCCAAGCCTCCGGTGGCGGAGGCCTTGATATGTTCGGCAACTTTTTCCGTAACCTCGGCAGCGGCAACGTGTCGGGGCTGAGTATTGCCGGGCTGGTTGCGGCGGCGTTCCTCATATTCGGACGCTTCGGCTGGCTGGGCAAGATTGCCGGCGCATTCCTCGGCATGATGCTCATCGGCAACAATGCGGGTGTCTTCCGAACGCCGGAGACAGAAAACGTGCAGCGCACCCGGACGCCCGAACTTCCGGCAGAGGAACAGACGCATGGCGGAGGGATGAGAAGATAGGGATATGAATCAATAGGTAAACAGCATGAAATATACAGAAGAAATGATCCTGCAATCCGATAGCGGTTATTGTATGCCTTTCGAGGAACAGCAGGGCAAAGACGTGGAGCTGTCGCTCGGCTACGGCGAACAGACCGACCCGGCGACGGGCGAGAAATTCTTTCATCACGGCATTGACTTCAACGTGCGGTGCTATATGCTTTCTGCCCTCGCCAGCGGCATTGTGTCGGGCGTGGGCAACGATTCCGGACACGGCATCTGCCAGACCATCCGCTACGGGGAGTATGAGGTGACATACGGAAATCTGTCCAATGTCTTCGCTCAATTCGGACAGCGTGTAAAGGCCGGACAGACGGTAGCTTTGAGCGGTGACAAACTGCACATGACCGTCCGCTTCAAGGGCGAGGAACTGAACCCGCTGGAGTTCCTGACGATGCTGTACGGGAACATACAGGCAATGCGTCAGGCCGGCGGACACGAGACAGACTATTTATCCGGCTTGGAGATGGAACTGAAAACCGATTATGAACGGGACAAAAGGGAGATAGAGGAACTGATGCTGCACTTCCTGCCGCACTATATGGAGGATTTGCGGCATGGAGCATACACCTTGCCCCGGAATACGGAGCAGTCGCTACGCCACATCTTCACGGTGGGCGCGATGAAGGAGTATTTCTACGAGAATATGCCGAGCATGGCCAATCCGCTCGGACTGGGACACAAGGCCATGCCGCTGGCCTGCAAGGTGCAGAACCTCCTTATTGCGGATTTCCTGCATTACCTCGCCCTGCGGCATGATGTGTACCTCTCCACTGCGAGCAGCGACATAAAAAAAAACTCCATGACGAAGCCCTGACCTATGGCGGCATCATAGACCCGTTGGCGGAACTGGACATCGACATACAGAGCTTCGACATACCGAGGCTTGTCACGGTCTATCCCGACCGGGCGGGTGTGCGCTGGTGGACCAAGGCATGGTTCAACAATCGGGAAGAGGGCGAGACATCCGTCGAAATCGAACGGGAGCAGGCGATACGGTTCATGCAGGACAACATCGAAAAGGACGCATGGCTGGAAGAGTTCTTTCCCCGGCAGATGGAGGTTTACCACAACGCCATCGAGCAGACGAAAGAACAGCTATTGAAACAGATAAATATATAATACACAACATGGATGGAATCAGACATAGCCGGCAATTCGCGGAAATAGAACGTCTTGTGAGCGATTATTTCCATTGCCATCTCGCTCCCGTCATGTCGAAAACGCAGGCTTTCCTCACGAAGAAGCAGGGCGAGGAAATGAGGGAGTATTCCACCTCATTGGGCGGCATACTCAGCGCAATGGCGTCTGCGGCACAGCCGATGGGCGACCCGTACCAGGTACTCAAGGTTACGGGCGAATGGAACTCGAAGACGACGGAGGACTACATCGGAATGTGCAAGGCGGAGATTACCGGCTCCAAGGAGATACAGCAAGACCTCGCATACATGGCCGGGCAATGGCGCGATACCGTCGTGCGGGAAATCGGGCGTGAACGGTACAACGAACTGTCGGAACAATTGGGCGGTGACCTTGCCTACGCCTATATGGACTACCGGGTAGAGGAACTGATGATCGACCGGCTGGTCAAGGAGCGAATGCCGAAATCGTCAGCCGACTACATCATCCGCAAAGCCGCAGAATCAAGCTTGCTCGGACTTTCGCAGACCGCCGCTTGCTGAGGAAATCGAGGCACGGGGCGAAGCGGCCTACCGTCCGAAAGGATGGGAAAAAGGTGCGGGTCGGGTATTGGGCGCAACGGCGGATGCCGTCATGATGGGTGGCGCAGGTTCGTGGGCGACATTGGCAAAGTTTGTCGGGGCGGACGTGGCTATCTCGGCAGTCGCCTCACGCTTCGAGCCTGAAAAGTCGCCCAAGCTCTCTGTGGAGCAATGTATCAGCAAAGGTGTGTTCGGTAGCGAACGGAACGTGTTTACGGACTTCCGTAAGGAGGCTGCAACAGTACAGACGGGTGATAGTGCGCTTATTGTGGCGGCCAACGAGCAGTTGAAGAAAAAAATACCTGTGATGAACTTTAATTTTTTGGAGTGGATGCAGACACCAAAGTTTACCCCTTTCCAAATGTCCGAAAAGCCCGGACACCCTGAAAAGAAAAATGAACGTGCCGAACGGTACAAGGATGTGCCGCTCATCGTCGCTCCCGGACAGGAAGAAGCCTATTTGAAGCATTTGGAGAAATATAAGAATGCAACGGCTGTAAAATCCACAAAGGAATCAACACAGCCGGAAATGGAACAGAGGGAAAAAGTGGAGAAAGAGGAACGGCAGGTGGTTATTCCACATGAGGAAGAAAAGCAAGAGAGAGAGGCTGTGCAGACCAACACGAACGGATGGAGCGGATTGCTCGGTACATTGGGATTAGAGGGATTGGGCGATATCACGGGCAACCTCGGATATGTCATGGCCATGCTGCCCGACATCCTGCTGGGAGCTTTTACCGGCAAGACGCAATCGTTGCGCTTTGGGGACAACCTGTTGCCGATAGCGAGTATTGTGGCCGGTCTGTTCGTGCGTAACCCGCTGCTGAAGATGCTCCTTGTCGGTCTGGGCGGCGCGAACTTGCTGAACAAGGCTGGACACGAGGCGTTGGGGCGTCCCATGCCGTCCGCCGACGTGCATACGGAAAACCAGTACCGCCGTTATCCCGACGAACCGCTCAATTCCCGTATCGTAAACCCTGTACTGCAAGGCAGCACGCTCATCGCCACGATAGACCGTGTGCCTTGTACCATCCAGCTCACGCCGACCGTCGCGGAGGCTTACCGTGCAGGGGCATTGCCGCTGAACACGCTGGCGAACGCCGTGCTTGCCAAGAGCGACCAGTTGCGCCATATTGCCTCGCAGAATTACGACGACGGACAGCGGGAGACGATTGTGCGCACACGGGGCATCCAATAAATCCATGAACAATAAAAGCATGATGATATGAAAGAAAAGTCGCAAATCGAAAAAAAAGCCGAAGAAAAGCAGACGGAACTGCTGTCTGCCGCACTGGGCGGGGCATCGAACGCCGGCGGCCATTGGCTCAACGTATCGGGCAAGGGATTTCCCCGGCTCTATCCGCAAGGGGTCTCGGCCAGCCCGTTCAATGCCCTCTTTATGGCCTTGCATTCGGACAATAACGGATGCAAGACCAACCTGTTCACGCTTTACAGTGAAACCAAGGCACGGGGGGCTGCGGTACGGGAGCATGAGCAGGGCGTACCGTTCCTGTTCTATAACTGGAACAAGTATGTCAACCGGAACAATCCGAATGAAACCATCGACCGTACCGCCTATCTCCAATTGGACGAAGAGCAGAAGGCACAGTTCAAGGGTGTCCACAACCGAGAAATCCGCACGCTTTTCAATATCGACCAGACGACGTTGCCCTACGTGGACAAGCCGGCTTACGAGGATGCGGTAAAGCAGGACGGCAGTGTTCAGGAAAGAGGATATGCCGAGGCGGACAACCGCAGGTTGCGCACTCGGTTCAACGACTTTCTATTGAAGATGCGGGACAACCTCGTTCCCGTGCGCTCGGACGGTAGCGGAGTTCCTCATTACGAGACGGACAAAGATGCGGTCTATATGCCGCGCCAAAAGGATTTTGAGCATTACCACGATTATGTGCAGGAAGCCTTGCGGCAGATCGTGAGTGCCACAGGACATCAACAACGACTTGCCCGTGAAGGCATGGTCATGAAGAATGGTGTGGCTCCGTCAGAGGATGCGGTAAAATATGAAAGGTTGGTTGTGGAACTGGCTTCGGGTATCAAGATGTTGGAACTGGGACTGCCCGCGCGTTTGTCCGATGCAAGCCTGAAGACGGTGGATTACTGGTGTCGGGAGTTCAAGGAAAACCCGTGTATAATGGACGCTCTCGAAAGCGACGTGAACAATGCGCTTGATGTTATCCGAAAAGCGGAACGGGGCGAGAAAATTGAGTACGCCACCCTGCGAAACAGACGGCAGACCACGACCATGCAGGAACAGATGCCCAAGCATTACTTTGTGGCGAATGAAATCCGCCAGCACCCGGACAAGGCGGCGAAAAGCATCGTCCTCGTCATCGACCGGGAGGCGAAATCGGCGGATGTCATTTTGCCGGCAGGAGCTTCGACCGAGGCGAACAACGAGATTCCCGGCATGAACAAGGGGCGTATCGAACGGGCATTGCAGAAAGAGGGTATCGAGCAGGTGCGTTTCTATAATACTGACGGTGCATTGGGTTACAGACCCGATGACAGCTATTTCAATGAAAAAATGGTGACACTGGCCCGGTTAAGGAACTACACGTTGGAAAAGCTCTCCACGCTGGACGTGTCGGAAGCTGTCAGACGGGCGAATGAGGTCGGGTTCGATGCCGTGCAGATGATTCAGGATGACAAGAACCGTTGGGCACTCTATATCAAGCCGGAAAACAAGGAGGGGTACAGCGTCTATCCCGACAAGGAGGATGTGAACCGTTTTTTCTCCACGCTCAAGCAGGCGATGGACAACATCGACAAGGTACGGATGGAGCTGGCGCACAAGTATTATGCACTGGCGGAGGTCAAACCCGACCTGAAAGTGGATTTGTTCGGCAGCGATACGCCGGAGATTGACCTGAACCGTATTCAGCGTGTTGCCATCTTCAAGACCAGGCAGGATGGAATCCAGTGTGTGGCAACCATCGACGGACAAAAGCTGCAGCCCCGCAGCGTCACTCCACAGCAGTGGCAACGGATGTGGGTGGCGGAAGACCGTGACGGCTACAAGCGGCATTTGGCGGCTACGCTGTTTGCCGATGTGCTGCAAAAGGGACAATCCGTCGGGGAACAGAAAGCGGAAGAGCAGGTACGGCAACAGAATGAGGTGGTGGCGGAAAATCGGTCGGAAGAGACGAATGATGAAAATATGTCTCCGAAACGGCAGTTTTGGGACAACCTCAAGGAAAAGCATCCCGACGCCCTGTATCTGATTCGTGCAGGAGAAGTCTATCGGCTTTATAATGAGGATGCGGCAAAGGGAGCTGATATATTGGGGATTACGATGAAGAAATATCCGGAACGTGGATTTTCGGCTTTCGCAGAGTTCCCAAGGACGCAACTGGACAGCTATCTGCCCAAACTTGTCCGTGCTGGTGAGCGTGTCGCCATCAGTGAGATAGAGCTACAGGATAAACGGCAGGACGAGCAGGAAACACATAGGGGTATTCATAGATAAGGAGTGACGATTATGACCAAGAATCAGGAATATGCACTGCAATACGCAGATTATGCGATGGCACAGATGCGAAGGTATGGCATCCCGGCTTCCGTCACATTGGCGCAAGGCATACTGGAAAGCAGCAACGGACAGAGCCGTCTGGCAAGGAACGAGAACAACCATTTCGGCATCAAGGCAACTTCCTCGTGGATTGCCGAAGGCGGCAAATACGGAATCTACACCGATGATAAGCCGAATGAAAAGTTCTGCAGCTATGACAGCGTGGGTGATTCATACGAGCATCATTCCCGCTTTTTGAAGGAGAACAGCCGCTATGCCGGTTGCTTCAAACTCTCCCCGGACGATTACAAGGGCTGGGCACAAAGCATTGAGAAAGCCGGTTACGCCACAGGCGGCAAGTATGCCGAGAACCTGCAGAAAATCATTGAGCAGAACGGCTTGCAGAAGTATGACAGACAGGTGATGCAGGAGATGACGGCACAAGGCCGGCAGTTCGGGGTGGAACACAATCCGCTCCAGACTTCCGAGAGTGCGGAACATGGAACGGGGTATTCGTTCCCGGTGGAACGGGAGGAATTTCTGTTCATTACCTCTCCGTTCGGAACACGGCAAGACCCGTTGGACAGCACAAAGCAACAGATGCACAAGGGCGTGGATATCCGTTGCAAAGCCGACGCGGTACTGGCTACGGAGAGCGGCGGCAAGGTCGTGGCGGTAAACCAGAACAAGAATACACCCGGCGGCAAGTCGCTGACGGTGGAATATGCTCGGACGGACGGCAGCAAGGTACAATGTACCTATATGCACCTCAAGGAGATTTCCGTCAAGGTCGGCGATACGGTACAGGCAGGCGGACGGCTTGGCACATCGGGCAATACGGGGACACGGACGACCGGGGAACATCTGCATTTCGGTGTGAAGAATATCTATGCCGACGGGACGAAACGGGATATAGACCCTGCGGCGTATCTGGCTGAAATCGCACAGAAAGGACATATCAAATTGCAAATGCTGCACAACGGAAATGACCTGCTCGTCAAATACAAGGCGGCGGAAGATACCGTGCCTGAAAAGAACCTTTCGCCAGACGGATGGATGAAAAAACTCCTTTCGTCGGAGGATAGCGGTGTGGGAATATCGGGATGCAACGACCCGATTGTGGAGATGGCGATGACCGCTTTCGCCTCCCTGATGCTTTTAGCCACACAGATTGATAACCGGGAGGAAGAGGAACAGAAGACGGCGATATCCGCCGCGATGGATCTTCGTACCATCGACCTGAAGCCGTTGTTGCCGAATATGAAGAACTGCGACCTGACTATCGGCGAGAACGGCAAGGCCATTCTGAAAGCGGACAACGGGGAACTGCATGTCTCGCGGGAGCTGACCGCTTCCGAGCTGAACCGGTTGTCTGCCACGTTGAACAACGGTACACTCACGGAAGAGGCCAAACAGATGCGTGTAACCGGTATGCTGAATACGGTTATCCTGTCGGAAGCGGCCTCACAGAATTTTGAGCAGGGGATGACCCGGCAACAGGGACAAACGGAAAACCTGCGAAGATAAAGGCATGGCGATATGATAAAATGCGTGATGATACAGCTATGCAAGTGTCTGGCGGGAGTTTCCCTCCTTGCGTTGCACCTCCGGTTCTGCTACCTGCTGTTGGGATGGATCGGGACGCTCGTTGTCGTGGGCGTGCAATTAGCCATCGCCGGATGGATGGTCTGGGCGATGATACGCGCACCCGACTGACCGCACTCTACAACAGTTCAACATCAATCAACCCATGTATCACTTGTCCGGATGATCCATGTATCATTAAAGACAAAAAACAGATGATTAAATGTAATGTTACGGTATGCGGCGTTATCGGCCGCGATGCGTCGGTTCGCAAGAATAAAGAAGAGAAAGAATTTCTGGTGTTTCCGCTCCGGGTACAGATTCCGGCGACGGGTGGCGGGCACACTATCGAGGTGGATGTCCGCAAGGAGGGCTGTCAGGAGGAAGCCGCCGGTTATCGGAACGGCTCCCGTGTAGAAGTGAGGGGTACGATGTATCTCAAACGCCGGGGCGACAAGCTATATTTCAACCTGTTCGCCGATGAAATCTGCAATGCCGCTACGGATGATGCGGATTGCGTCAAGGGCGAGCTGGTGTTTCGTGGTAAGGTCGGCCAGAACATCGAGGAAAAAAGGGATAAGAAAGACCAGCCTTATACGGTGTTCTCGGCGTTTAGCGCAGAGAAGGTCGATGACGGCTTCGAGTACCAGTGGGTGCGCTTCTTCTGTTTCGGTAAGGAGCGCGAAGCGTGGTTGCAGCCGGGTGTAAAGGTGGATGCCAAAGGTGAAATGAACCTGTCGGCACACAACGGGAAAATCAACCTTTCCTGCAAGATGGAGGAACTGACGCAATATGTGGCGGATTCGTCTAACTATAATCAATAAGGGTTATGGCCGGTTACAGAAAGAAGAATGCCGACGGACCGAACAGCGAGGACAAGGCTCTTGACCTGTTCGCCGAAATGATGATCGAGAAAATCGAGGGCATTCAAAAGGACTGGAAAAAGCCTTGGTTTACGGAGGGTACGCTACAGTGGCCCCGCAACCTTCACGGGCGCGAGTACAACGGGATGAATGCTTTTATGCTGCTTTTGCACTGCGAGAAAGAAGGGTACAAGATTCCCCGTTTCTGCACGTTCGATTGTGTTCAGAAGCTCAATAAGCCCGGAAAGGATGGAGAGGAACTGCCGCGTGTCTCCGTGCTTCGTGGTGAAAAATCCTTTCCGGTCATGCTCACCACGTTCACTTGTATCCATAAGGAGACTAAGGAGAAAATCAAGTATGACGATTACAAGAAACTCTCCGATGACGAAAAGGAACAATACAATGTCTATCCGAAGATGCAGGTGTTCCGGGTCTTCAATGTCGCGCAAACTAACTTGCAGGAAGCGAGACCGGAGCTGTGGCAAAAACTGGAGCGAGAAAATTCGCGTCCGGCAATCGAGGAGGGCGAGCATTTCAGTTTTGCCCCAGTCGATACGATGATAAGGGATAACCTGTGGATTTGTCCGATTACGCCGAAATATCAGAATGACGCCTACTATTCCATCACGAAGAACGAAATCATCGTACCCGAAAAGGAGCAGTTCAAATCGGGAGAATCGTTCTACGGGACACTGTTCCACGAGATGACGCACTCCACCGGAGCGGAAAACGTACTTGACAGGTTCAAGCCGACTACTTTCGGTTCTCCTGAATATGCCCGTGAGGAACTGGTGGCAGAGTTAGGCAGCGCACTGGTCGCACAGCGTTACGGCATGACCAAGCATATCAAGGAGGACAGTTGCGCGTATCTTAAAGGTTGGCTTGATGAGCTGAAGGAATCGCCACAGTTCATCAAGACAACGCTTCTGGACGTGAAAAGGGCAACCTCGATGATTACCCAGAAGGTGGATAAGATAGCGCAAGAACTGGAACAAAATGTCGGCGAGAAGCAGGAAAACGGAGCGGCAGCAAAGGAGAATACATTTTATTCTTCTGTTGCGTATCTCCAATTTTCGGATGACACGAGGCAGCTTGACGAACTTCGGGAGAAAGGCGATTACGAGGGATTGCTGACGCTTGCCAAGGAGTATTACGACGGCAATGGCATCAACGAACAGCATACTTATTTATCGGCCACGAACAACAAGGGTGACAGCCTTATTGCCGAGGATGAGAATTTCGCTGTCGTGTACAACGGGAGTGTCGGGGGAACCTACGAGGTGATGTTGAAATTCACGGAGCAGGAAATCCGAGACCATATCCGGCGTTACGGTGTCGATATCGCCGGAGATACAATAAAAGGGGTTGCCAGGGAGATGGCGGCGGAACAGTTCTCCGCTTTGGCGTATCAAAAGATTCCGGCCTTCGAGATGCCGAACGGTGAAGTGCTATATGTCGAATATAACAAGGAATCCGATACGCTTGATGTCGGGCAACCCACCAATGCCGGGCTGGTCGCGCAGCATCGTTTCCCTTACGACCACAATGTCGGGCTGGATGCCAATCTGCAAGCCGTGAACGAGAAGCTGAACGAGCTGGAAGAGTATCGGGCAGAACTACAAGAGGCAGAATACGGCAGCGGTATGCGCCGGTAAGGATGGAAAGAAAAAGATGCGGAACTGGTTGGCTCCGCATCTTTTTTGCAGTTTATTTCCCCAACAAACCGTCTATCATAGACTGTAAATTTGCTATGTCGCAATACTGGTTACATCCCCCTCGGTAGTCCTTTCCATTTTGAGCTGTCCGTATCAGAAACGAATCGAGTTCAATTCTTACGCCGCTGCCCATTCGTGACAGACCGGAAGAGTGGCTGATGTAAACGAACTTGCCGTTGCGCTCAATGAAGCAGGAGGTGTCATAATGCCCTTTTGAATTGGAAGCCACCTTTGCACCAACGGCTGCGGCATATTTGGAAATCTCACGCACCAATGCTGTCTGGAAACTGCGGTACTCTTTTGAAACATAGTCTCCTGCATCTGCAAGTATAGCGTCCTGCCATTTGGTATAAAAATTCTGTGCCATATTGATATTTATTATTATTCGTTCCGCAAATAACTTTTCCATTTCTCGCCGTCAATGGTCAGTTTGCCCATTTCCCAATCGTATTCCACTTCCGGTATATTGGTATAAGGGAAATGAACGGTGTAGCCTATCTGTCCGTAAGAGCAATGCAGAGGGGTAACGCAAATCTCCCAACCGAAGTAAGATTGCGGCGTGCAGTATTTTCGCCAGTTGAAACGACCTGCGGCAATATTGCCGCAAAGTCGTTTGAGTATGTCGTTTGTTGTCATTCTGTACCTCCTTTGCTGAGTATGGTGAGTTGTTCGGGACGGTCTGGAAACCAATAAGCATCACTGTCGATATATACGCATCTATAGCCATTCCAAGGTTTTCTGAAAGCTAATACTTCTTTGGGGCCAAATACCACCCCGTAGTCGTTTGTAAACGCCACCATATCGCCTACAGCCAAATCACTGTCTGTTTCCATGACTTCGGACAACCGGCTGAAAAACTCCATGCCCTCGGCTTCACGCTCTTTCTTCCAGCGCATAAACTCCTCTTTGTGGCTTCTTGATGAGCCAATAGGTAATAACTCCGATGCCAAAACCTCTGTCTCGGAAGAGCTTGTTGAGATTAAGATGATGCTGTCACTATCCACTTTTTCGGGAGTTGAGATAATTCGACATTCTATATCATTATCGGCAGTGTGCCAAAAAAGGAGGTTGCCTTGCTTGATGAAATCGTACTTGCTCATTGTCTTTTGATTTATTGTTTTTTTTATTTCCCTTTTCTTGAAGCCTTTTGACTTCGCCCAAAGGGGTTGTTTTCATGTGCGTCACAAACGGGGGGATGCAAGAACGATGAGCAAGGAACCTGCAATGAAATTTTATGAAATACCGTCATCTCCGATTACGGAAAGTTGTCGTCAAATTTTATTTCAGGTAGCGATAGCGGTACTTGGGCAATGTTCGTCCACCGTACCTTTGCACACGAAAACAGACCTGCGGCGTATGTCGGGGCTGTGAAGGGATTATACCCTTAAAACAGGAATATACCGGCTGTGAAACCGGTGGCGGAAGCTCTGCAGAGCATATTTATAAAAGTAACCGGGGAGCCTGTGCAAAAAAGAGAGCAACCACCCACTTTTGAGGCGGGTGGTTGCCAATGTTTCGGACAAACATCAGAAGTGGTAATCAACAACTCCTCCGATGTAGAGTATCGTTCCCGGTTCAAGCCTACAAACAAACTCCATAAACGTAAAGGACTGTTCGGCAAAAGACTGCAGCCATCGCCATCCAAATAGAAATGATAGGCGACATCCAACGGATTTTCCACTGCCTGTTTGAGATAATAGGTCGAACCCCATTCCAACATATTATCTGCCGTAAGAGCATTCGCTCTTTTTTTGATATTGGCGACATACTCCTCTTTCCATTGCTCTATTCCACCATTATAGCGCATGGTGTCATCGGATATAAGCTCGAACATTCCTTTGGGCAAGGCATGATTGACCAAATTGGCAATATCCTCTTTACGGTCTTCCTCGTCTATTTCTGAACAATAGTCATAGAAGCTCCCGTCTCCTTGCTGGAGTGTGTCCTCATTCAGATAGTTTTCTTTGTCTATCGGCTCCGTTGAAATTTGAAAAATCCTGCTGTGCATAATTGTAAATTTTAGATTGTCAAATATTTTCTTTTTTTCCTTTTCTTGAAACTCTTTTGGCTTCTCGTCGGGGAATGATTTTTATGCAGGACTGACAGCGGGAAAAGGACGGATAAGGCAAGTAAACAGTGTACGGGATGAAACGGAATACCCAACCGCCCAATGTAAGAGCACAGTCAGGCTCGTCCGACTATGCCCTGCAACGAGGTGGGGAGTGAAAGTCAATCTTCGATTTGTGGAAGGCTGCCGTGAAGAATATCCGGGAACCGTTAGTGAAAGCGATACTTGACGACCAGACGCACGCTGTACCTTTGCATATAAAATCTCTCCGAAGAGAATTGCCGACGTGAGATGAAAAGAGACCATAATTGAGAAACGCTATTATTCATAAGGGGAAAAGACTATTCGTGGTTGTTATAAATGCTTGATTAACATGAAAATACAATTCGCGCCATAAAATAATCCTTTCTTGAAATAAAAATCACAGAAAAAGAAACAAGATTAAAAAATAACCATTAACTTTGCACCAGTCAAGTTTCCAATCGAAGCGTCGAACGGAATTAAAAGGGAATCCCGGTGAAAATCCGGAGCTGTACTCGCAGCTGTAAGTCCTATTAAAGTTTATCGCACTCTTTGCCACTGGTGAAAGCTGGGAAGGCGCGATAAGCGGGATGAGCCAGAAGACCTGCTTGATGAGATAGATTTAGTGACCACGGGATAATTGGCATTAGATTAAAATGAACAGAGGCTCGTCCACAGGCACCTATATTCTTTTTGATAACCGATTTCTCATTCGTTGCAAATCTGTCGCAATAAAAACGAATGTGTGTTTAAACTTTTTGTTTAACTTTTAATAATTAAGTTATGAAAAAGAATTTTAGATTCTTGGCAATGGCTGTTGTAGCAATGGCCGCCGCAGTGTTCACGGGATGTTCATCCGACGATGACTTCCTTGCTCCGTATGAGGAGAGTGCGATTCAAACCCGCGCGATAAGTTCTACCAATGCGCTTATCGATTTTGATAACGTACCTTCCAGCGTAATGGCTTCTGACCAGTATGGAAACAATCTCTATTCTGCCACGGCCAACGGCAAGCAGGTAACGACCGGCTACATCACTCAAATCGGGCAAACCGGTACGTACATTCAGTTCCCGATTAACTATTTGGAACAAGAATGGGTAAGCGGACAGCCTTGGGAATATGAATTTTGGAATGGTGGTTTTGCCATCTCTAATTTCCATAATCTGACACAGGGGGATTATCAAAACCAATGTAGCGTGTACTGGCCCAACGGCGGTCATAGCGGTAAAAATTTTGCTGTAGCTTTCGGTTATAGCGATTCATACAATGATTCACAAGCAACCTATGACAAATGTGCGAAGATTTACCTGACCGATGCAACCGGCTACAGAGTCGTTACCACAAACACTCCTGTCAAGGGTACACCGAAATATGGTAAATTCAACAGCGTATGGGTTTGTAATACGACTTATACCTACTTAGTCATGAAGGATGGCAACTCGTTTACACAAGGCTCTTTGTCGGCACAAAAAGGATGGTTTAAGGTGGTATTTGTTGCGTTGGATGCGACGGGTAAACCTACAGGTAAGGAAGTAGAATACTATTTGGCAAACTTCGATTCCAGTAAAGATGCAGAATCAGGTTTGACCAATAAAATCCGTACCGGATGGAATCAAGTGGATTTAAGCGGTTTAGGTGACAGCGTATGTACTGTAGCTATCAATTTCGAAGGAAGCGATTCAAGCGCATACGGATTGAACACTCCTGCTTACGTTGCTATAGACGATATTGATGTAACCGTAAACGAATAACATGAATTTGGGGCAAATGCTTTTTAACGGCAAGTGCAAAGTATTTGCCCCTTTTTATTATATCCCAATGGAGATTGGAATCAAATACTTTCTTCAAGGGAATTTCAGCATTAAAATTATAAATATAATGAAGAAGTATTTGCTTTTATTTTCCTTGACGATATTTCTATTTGCATGCAACAAAGACGAAGAAATATCGCAGGACGTGATATTGCCTCCTGTCATTGAGTTGGATAGCGAGGACGGAATCTACGTTGTAAAGATAGGAAAAGAGGTCGTTATTGAGCCGACCTATCAGAATGTCGATTACGCCGTTTATTCATGGAAATGCAACGGTCGTATCATTTCCGACGAGCCTCAATTGAAATACATTTTCAACGAATGCGGTTCGTATTACGTTACCCTGCGTGTGGATACGAGGGATGCCAGCACAGAGGAAGAAATTCGTGTGGATGTCAATGAATTGGCTCCGCCCGTTATTTCATTGGTAACCCCCTCTATAGGGCTTAAAGTTGTCGCAGGACGTGAGTATATCCTTACACCCGACATTCAAAATGCAGAAGGAGCTACTTATTTGTGGACTCTTAACGGAAACGAAGTCGGAACGGAAAATACTTATACATTCAAGCAAGATGAGTTGGGAACTTATGAACTGACCTTAACCGTAACAAATGAAGACGGACAATCAAAGAAGACAGTTTCTATTGAGGTTGTCGATAAACTTCCGATTGAAATCGTAGTTCCGTCATCTTTATATTTTACCGAGAATAATACCAAATACGTAGAATTAGGACGTACTTTGTTTGTCCGCCCCTTTGTATCAATAAGTGCCGAGCCTTCTTATCAATGGAGTTTGGACGGGCAACCGATTGAGGGAGCCAATTCTTTGGTTTACGGTTTCAAACCCGCTAAAACCGGAGAACACACGCTTACCTTTACTGTGAAATACGACAATCAAGATACAAAAGCAGTGCTCACCCGTAATATTTCGGTCTCCGGTGTCGATGAAGTCAGTGTCAATATTCCGGTGAAATGTTGTGAAGCGGCCGGAAAAAGACCTTTTGCTGCCGGAAATTCCATTTACAGCAATAAAGTATATGAATTTGTTCCGGCTCCGGGACAATTTGTAAACGAAACGAATACAGCAGGTTTCAATGGGGAAAGCACGCACGAAGCAGCCTGTGCTTACGCACAAAAACGTCTTGATAATGAACAATATGTTTCTCTCGGAGGTTGGGGAGGATATATTGTAGTAGGATTCGACCACAGTATCGAAAACAAAGGCGGTTATGATTTTTCCATCAAAGGAAATGCCTTTGATTCGTCAAATGAACCGGGCATTGTATGGGTAATGCAAGATGTCAATGGAGACGGCTTGCCCAACGATGAATGGTATGAACTGAAGGGTTCTGAATATGGAAAACCCGAAACCATTCAGGACTATGCCGTAACTTATTTCCGTCCCGGTCCCAACATGGACACCCAATGGCAAGACAACAAGGGAAATAAAGGGGCGATTGACCGTCTCGGCAACTATCACCCGCAAGAGTTTTATTATCCTTTGTGGATTGAAGAGGATTCCTATACGTTATACGGCACATGCCTGAAAGCACGTACCGAACAAAGCCCGTCGACAGGCATGTGGTCCAATAATCCGTTCGGGTGGGGATATGCCGATAATATTGGTGATGATATGCCCAATAAAGACAATCCTAACGCGGGAGCACTTGGAAACTATTTTAAGATTTCCGATGCGCTCAATATCGACGGCACGTCTGCAAACCTTTCCCATATCGACTTTATCAAGGTGCAGACCGGAGTCAATGTAAAAGCCGGATGGTTAGGGGAAAATTCCACGGAAGTTTTCAAGTTCTGTGATGAAAACAACAATAACGACAAATAAAATTCATTATGAACAAAATATATCATTTCATCCTATTCTGTTTCGCTACGCTCTGCCTTGCTGCATGTAGTGATGACGACCCTGAAGTAAGCGGAATAGACGGCAAGGATCACTTCATCTCCGAGTTTGCTCTAACTGTAGATGGCATTACCTATCAAGCCATGATAGTCGGGGACAAGATTACAGTTGAGATACCTTATAATACCAGTCTGAAAGGGGCTACCGTAGAGTATGCCCTTTGCGAGGGAGCCTCTATTAACCCGAATCCATCGACCATAGAGGATTGGGAGAATGAATGGAAATTCGTAGTTACCTCCAAAATGCAGGATAGCAAAGTATATTCCTATACTTATCAATATACAGACATCGAACAGAGCGGCAGCGTAGTACTTGCCACGCAAGCCGAGGTTGATAATTTTGCAAAGACAGGAATAAACAAAATCGAAGGCAGCCTGACCATCGGAACGGCAGACGGAGAAGAAATCACCAATCTGGACGGACTTGCCAACCTGAAACAAATCAGTAACTCCCTTGTCATCAATCCGTCTTACAAAGGAACGGATTTGACCGGGTTGGATAATCTGGAACAACTCGGAAGTTTCAAATTAGGTTCGACAACTTCTGCCAGTAAAAACATAATGCTCAAAACGGTTAATCTGCCCTCTTTGCTTGGAGTGACCGGTGATTTTGTCGTTAACAGTTCTGTCATTGAAAAAATATCTATACCCAAAGTCGAGTTCATTGGTGAGGATATGTATATAACTTCCGATGCTTTACTTGATTTGGATGCAAATGCCGTTGAATCTGTCGGAGCTTCCTTAATTGTCAAAGGTTCGGTAGCACAAAAAGAATCAGCGACAACCGAAGCCATTGTTTTCTCAGCGCTCAAACAGGTCGGGAATGAACTTACAATCCAATATTTTCCCAAACTGCAAGGAATTTATCTACCGGCATTGGAAAGTGTGGCCGGTACTGCCTCATTCTCCGATATGTCCTCCATCGGAAGTCTTGCAATGACCGAATTACATTCGGTTGGAGGACTAACTATAAAAAATTGCAAAGAAATTTCCATTGTTGAACTTCCCGGTCTTATTTCCTGCGGAGAGACCAGTGTGGATGCGAATAAAGTCAATAAACTCAATATAGCTTCTTTGAAAGATGTACTCGGTGATATGACTTTAACTAATCTGCTCATAGAAGAACTGGATTTGTCCCAGATAAATTTTAACGGAAATACACTTACCCTACAATGTAAGCAACTAAATAAAATCGTAGGATCGGAAACATTTAACGGTAGCCTTTTTCTACTTCCTAAAGATTGTCGATTGACAGAATTTACGTTGGAAGGAATCTCAAATATACAGGGTGACTTCCAATGCATAGATTATTTTTATGTAAAAGAATTTGTTATGCCATTTATTCGTGTGGCAGGAGATATGACTATTGCATTGAATTCGGGAAGTGTTAATACGGCGGCGGAAATCGAATTTCCTAAATTGCAGGAAATTGGAGGGACCTTAACATTAGGGACAAATAGGAATGCAAATAATATTACCTTCCCGTTATTGAAAAAAATTCTCGGTTCATGTTCAGTTACGACTTACAACCTTAAGAATGATATTGAGTTTACCAATCTGGAAAGCATTGGAACGGATGGAGCTGATGCACAAATTAAGTTTGAGATTGAGGCTACTAATATTCTATGTCCCAAATTAAAAACGATAAATGGGAAGTTTGATATTGCAACATCTTCTTTTATGTTTGATATGGAAGTAGATAAAGTATCTTATCCTAACGTAGAATCAATATCCGAAAATCTTTCAATAACATGCCCGTATTCTGATTTTGGTTCTAATGGTATTTTGTCCATTGATTTTTCAGGTCTCAAATCAGCAAAAGGGATTAGTATAAGCGGGCAAGGAGATGTTACTGATTTCAGTTCTTTCAAATACCTGTTTGAAAACAATGTTCTAACAGGAGAATCTCAATGGTCTGTCAAAGAATGTGGTTACAACCCCACTTTCCAAGAGATGAAAGACGGGAAGTACAAGCTTGCCGAATAGATAACGAAACAATAAATTTTCTGCCAATCCTCGGTATGCTTACCGTAAGGTAAGCTGCCGGGGATTAACTATAAAAATAACGGTATGACCTATCACCAATTGAAATATCTGCTATGGAGCGTAGTTGTCGGAGTGACACTATCCTTGACATCCTGCATGAAGTGGGACTACGGCGATGCCGTGGAAGATTTCAACGCCACGGGAGCCGGACTGTTCATCACCAACGAGGGCAACTTCCAGTACGGCAATGCTACCTTGTCCTATTACGACCCGGCAACCAAACAGGTGCAGAACGAAATCTTCTTCCGTGCCAACGGCATGAAACTCGGCGACGTGGCACAGTCGATGACCATCTACGACAACAAGGGCTGGGTCGTGGTGAACAACTCCCACGTGATTTTCGCCATCGACCTGAACACCTTCAAGGAGGTAGGACGCATCGAGAACCTGACCTCACCGCGCTACATTCATTTCCTAAGCGACGAAAAAGCATACGTCACCCAATTGTGGGACAACCGCATCTTCATCATCAACCCGAAGAAATACGAAATTACCGGCTATATTCAAGTGCCGGACATGACGATGGAAAGCGGCTCGACGGAGCAAATGGTGCAGTACGGCAAATACGTCTATTGCAACTGCTGGAGTTACCAGAACCGCATCATCAAAATCGACACCGAAACCGATCAAGTAGTCGATGAACTGAAGGTCGGCATACAACCGACATCGCTGGTCATGGACAAGTACAACAAAATGTGGACGGTGACCGACGGCGGTTATGAGGGCAGCCCCTACGGTTACGAAGCCCCGTCGCTCTACCGCATCGATGCCGAGACCTTCACCGTGGAGAAGCAGTTCAAGTTCAAGTTGGGCGACTGGCCCTCGGAGGTGCAGCTCAATGGCGACAGGGACAAACTCTACTGGATCAACAAGGCCATTTGGAGCATGGACGTGACAGCCAGCCATGTGCCGGTACGTCCGTTCCTCGAATACAGCGGCACGATTTATTACGGACTGACGGTAAACCCCGCCAACGGAGAAGTGTACATCGCCGATGCCATCGATTACCAGCAGCAGGGCATGATATACCGCTACTCGCCCGAAGGGAAATTGATAGATGAATTTTATGTCGGGATTATCCCCGGTGCATTTTGTTGGAAATGAAGAATAAATTGCGGCATATATACCATATTATTTTCATCACGAAAAGACAGGAGATGACGATTCCAATGACAACCAAAGGAATGATTCTCGATCAGATGGTACAAATTTTCACAAGGAAAGGCTGTCATGTCTATGCCTGCAATGCTTTTCTCAATCATGTTCATATACTTGTAGAGATACCATCTCCCACGGACTTCGCAAAGATTATCAATAAAGTAAAAAGTTCTACAGGCGTTGTCTATCGAAAATATCCGGAATATGCGGATTTTTCAGGATGGGCAGCCGGATTTGATTCGTTTAGCGTGTCATTCAATGATCTGAATCGGGTAAAACACCACATTGAGAAACAAGAGACGGTTCATCAGGAACTTTCATTCGAGGACGAATACGACCAACTGCTTGAAGAAAACGGATTCAATGCCTATCAAGATTTTATGCGGGCATCATTCTCTGCATATGCTGCGGTAAATAACCATATTAAAAACAAAAGGAAATGACATATACAAAATATTTACTTTTCTCAATATTGGTTGTCTGTCCATCCGTGCTGTCTGCGCAGGGAATCACCCGGCGTATTCACCAGATAGACGAGGTGACCGTATGGGGCAAACGGCCGATGAAGGAAATCGGCGTGCAGAAGACGAAGTTCGATTCACTCGCACTGAAAGAAAATATCGCCCTCTCGATGGCGGACATCCTGACGTTCAACTCGTCCGTGTTTGTCAAGAGCTACGGCCGCGCCACGCTCTCGACCGTCGCCTTCCGAGGCACGTCGCCCAGCCATACGCAGGTGACGTGGAACGGGATGCGCATCAACAACCCCATGCTCGGCATGACCGACTTCTCCACCATTCCGTCCTACTTCATCGACCAGGCATCGCTGCTGCACGGTACTTCATCGGTGAACGAAACGGGCGGTGGACTGGGCGGTCTGGTCAAACTCGGCACGGCTCCTGAAGTCGCTGAAGGGTTCAACGCCCAGTACGTGCAGGGCATCGGCTCGTTCAAGACCTTCGATGAGTTCGCCCGCTTCACCTACGGAAGTGAGCGGTGGCACGTCTCCACCCGTGCGGTCTATTCTTCCTCGCCTAACGATTACAAGTACACCAACCACGACAAAAAGATAAACATCTACGACGAGGATAAGAACATCGTCGGACAGTATCACCCGAAAGAGCGCAACCGCTCCGGGGCGTTCAAGGACCTGCATTTGCTTCAGGAAGTGTATTACAATACCGGGAAAGGCGACCGTTTCGGGCTGAACGCCTGGTATATCAACTCCAACCGGGAACTTCCGATGTTGACGACCGACTATGGAGATGCAACCGACTTCGAGAACCGCCAGCGAGAACAGACGTTCCGCAGCGTCTTGTCCTGGGATCACATGAAAAGCAACTGGAAACTCGGCGTGAAAGGCGGTTACATACACACATGGATGGCCTACGACTACAAGCGTGAGGTCGCACCTGACAACTGGGCGTCGATGACCCGCTCCCGCAGCAAGGTAAACACGTTTTACGGTCAGGCGGAGGGAGAGTATTCTTTGGATAAAAAATGGTTTTTCACCGCCAATGTATCGGCACACCAGCATTTGGTACGGAGCGAGGACAAGAACATCATCTTGCAGGACGGTGGCAAGGCCATCGTGGGCTATGACAAGGGGCGCGTGGAACTCTCCGGCTCCGTATCCGCCAAGTGGCAGCCGATAGACCGCTTGGGTATGTCGGTGGTACTGCGGGAAGAGATGTATGGTTCCGATTGGATTCCACTCATTCCGGCTTTCTTCATTGACGGTATCATTTCCCCGAAAGGAAATGTGATGCTGAAAGCATCCATATCGCGTAACTACCGTTTCCCAACTCTGAACGACCTATACTTTTTGCCGGGAGGTAATCCCAACCTGAAAAACGAACAAGGTTTCAGTTATGATGCCGGGGTGAGTTTCGATGTCGGCAAGAAAGGCATTTACAAGTTGAGCGGCGGTGCGAACTGGTTCGACTCCTACATCGACGACTGGATTATCTGGCTGCCCACCACCAAGGGCTTCTTCTCGCCCCGCAACGTAAAGAAGGTCCACGCCTACGGCGTCGAGGTCAAAGCGAACTTCGCCGTGCAGCCGGCGAAAGATTGGCTCATCGACTTGAACGGGTCCTATTCGTGGACACCCTCCATCAATGAAGGTGAGAAGATGTCGCCTGCTGACCAGTCAGTGGGCAAGCAGTTACCCTACGTGCCGAAGCACTCCGCATCGCTGACCGGACGGTTGTCGTGGCGGACTTGGGCGTTCCTTTACAAATGGGCGTTCTACTCGGAACGTTACACCATGTCGAGCAACGACTATACGCTGACAGGACACCTGCCCGAATATTTCATGAGCAATGTCTCGTTGGAGAAAAACCTGTTTTTCAAACCGGTGGACATCCAGTTAAAATTCGCCGTCAACAACCTCTTCAACGAGGACTACCTTTCGGTACTCTCGCGCCCCATGCCCGGCATCAACTTCGAGTTCTTCATCGGCATTACCCCGAAGTTCGGGAAAAACAAGAAAAAGTCCGAAAATACAAATATGTAACGATATGAAAGCATTAAAGAATTTAAGCCTGCTGTTGCTACTTGTATTAGCATTCACAGGCTGCCACAATAAAAGTTCAAAACTCGCCGATTTCAACCGAACGGTCTATACACCTGAATACGCTTCGGGGTTTGACATAAAAGGTGCAGACGGCAAAAAGAGCGTATTGGTTACCGTCACGAACCCTTGGCAGGGCGCCGACAGCATCACTACGAACCTGTTCATTGCCCGTGATGACGAAGAGGTTCCGGCGGATTTCACCGGTCAGATGCTCAAGGGGGATGCCGAGCGCATCGTCTGCATGTCCTCGACCCATATCGCCATGCTCGACGCAATCGGCGAAACGGGACGCGTAGTCGGCGTGTCAGGCATCGACTACATCTCCAATCCCGACATTCAGGCACGGCGGGACAGCGTTGGAGATGTGGGCTACGAAGGGAACATCAATTACGAACTGCTGCTCTCGCTTGACCCCGACCTCGTGTTGCTTTACGGCGTGAACGGGGCAAGCTCGATGGAGGGTAAGCTCAAAGAGTTGGATATCCCGTTCATGTATGTCGGCGATTACCTCGAAGAGTCTCCGCTGGGCAAAGCCGAATGGCTGGTGGCACTTTCGGAGGTTATCGGAAAACGGGCGGAGGGCGAAAAAGTATTCGCGGAAATCCCCGTCAGATACAATGTCCTGAAAAAGAAAGTAGCGGACAATATCCTCGACGCTCCGTCAGTCATGCTCAACACGCCTTACGGCGACAGCTGGTTCATGCCCTCGACCGAAAGCTATGTCGCCCGGTTAATCAAAGATGCCGGAGGCGATTACATCTACAAGAAGAACACAGGAAACGCTTCCGCGCCCATCGACCTCGAAGAGGCGTATCTGCTGGCCTCGCAAGCCGATATGTGGCTGCATGTGGGGATGGCGAACACGCTTGATGAACTGAAAGCCGCATGCCCGAAGTTCATCGACACCCGCTGTTTCCGTGGTGGACAGGTCTATAACAACAACGCCCGCACCAATGCTGCTGGCGGCAACGACTACTATGAGTCGGCGGTCGTAAATCCCGACCTCGTGCTGCGAGACCTCGTGAAGATATTCCACCCCGAACTGGTCGAGGAAGATTTCGTCTATTACAAGCAACTGAAATAGATGCGCTCCCGTTCCGCCATATTGTTTGCCATGCTGGCCGCCCTCACCCTTTTCCTGTTTCTGCTGGATTTGGCGGTGGGGGCAGTCGCCGTACCGCTCGGCGATGTATGGGCGGCTTTGACGGGCGGCGACTGCCCGCGGGCGACGGCGAAAATTATACTGAATATCCGACTGATTAAGGCGGTGGTCGCGTTGCTGGCCGGAGCAGCTCTGTCGGTCAGCGGTCTTCAGATGCAAACCCTCTTCCGCAATCCTCTTGCCGGCCCCTACGTGCTCGGCATCAGTTCGGGCGCGAGCCTCGGCGTGGCACTCGTCGTGCTTGCAGGCTTCGGTTCGTCGATAGGCATTGCCGGGGCGGCTTGGCTCGGAGCGGCGCTCGTGCTGGTCGTCATCGCCGCCGTCGGCCACCGCATCAAGGACATCATGGTGATTCTGATTCTCGGCATGATGTTCTCGTCGGGAGTCGGCGCGATTGTACAGATATTGCAATATCTCAGCAAGGAAGAATCCCTGAAAGCCTTTGTCATTTGGACGATGGGGTCGCTCGGCGACGTGACCTTCGACCAGCTTGCGGTACTCGTCCCGTCGATTATCGCCGGACTGTTGTTGGCGGTGGTGACGATCAAGCCGCTCAACTTACTGCTGTTCGGCGAGGAGTATGCCGTGACGATGGGGCTGAACATCCGACGCTCGCGCGGGCTGCTGTTCCTCTCCACGACGCTGCTTGCTGGTACGGTGACCGCCTTTTGCGGTCCGATAGGCTTCATCGGACTGGCCATGCCCCACGTCACGAGAATGCTGTTCCGCAACAGCGACCATCGGGTACTCGTACCGGGAACCGTTCTTTCGGGTGCGGCGGTGCTGCTTCTTTGCGACCTCGTTTCTAAAATGTTCACCCTGCCGATCAACGCCATCACCGCATTGCTGGGAATCCCCATCGTGGTGTGGGTGGTCTTGCGCAATAAATCCGTCACCGCATGATAAAGTTACACGATTTTTCCATAGGCTACGGCGAGCGCACCTTGCTCTGCGAGGTGGAAACCACCATAGAAAAGGGCAGGCTGACTGCCCTTATCGGGCGCAACGGCACGGGCAAATCGACACTGCTTCGAGCCATCGCCGGACTGAACCGCCGTTATACCGGCCGAATCCTGCTCGACGGGCATAACGCCGCCGATATGCGAGCAGCAGAAATGGCCAGAACGCTGGCATTCGTCACGACCGAGCGCACACGCATCGCCAATCTCAAATGCAAGGATGTCGTGGCTATCGGCCGCGCACCCTATACCAACTGGATTGGAAAGATGCAGGAGGTCGACAAGGAGATCGTCATGCGGTCGCTCGCCTCGGTGGGCATGGAGGCTTATGCGGAGCGCACGATGGACAAGATGTCGGACGGCGAGTGCCAGCGCATCATGATCGCACGGGCGTTGGCGCAGGATACGCCGATTATCCTGCTCGACGAACCCACCTCGTTTCTCGATATGCCCAACCGCTACGAATTGTGTACACTGCTGGCACGGCTGGCGCATGAAGAAAACAAGTGCATCCTTTTTTCCACGCACGAGCTGGATATCGCCCTCTCGCTTGCCGATGCGATAGCCCTTATCGACCCACCCCAGTTGTCGTATATGCCGACCGAAGAGATGCGCCGGAGCGGCTGCATCGAGCGGCTGTTCCGAAATAATTGTGTGACGTTCGATGCCACGACAGGATTCATAAAAGTGGGACAATGACTAAGGAATATATCATAGAGAATTTCACAGCAAATATCAGCGTGGACGAATATATTTCACGCTTCCGGGACGAAAAACGTTTTGTCGAATTTTGCAAACAATGCCCCAACTACGGTAATAGTTGGGGATGCCCGCCGTTCGATTTCGATACCGGAGAATTTCTGCGCCAATATGAATATGCCCACCTGATGGCCACGAAAATAATTCCGGTCGAGAAAAATATTCCGATAGACAGAACGCAGGAATTGATTAAACCGGAACGGCTCAGGATAGAAAGGGAATTGCTGGAAATGGAGCACAGATACGGAGGTCGGGCATTCGCCTATGTAGGAAAATGCCTATACTGTCCCGATTCCGAATGCGCCCGCAAATGCAACCGTCCTTGCCTGCATCCGGACAAAGTACGTCCCTCGCTTGAAGCATTCGGGTTCGATATGACACGAACACTCTCGGAACTTTTCGGGATAGAGCTGCTTTGGGGAAAGGATGGTATTCTACCGGAATATCTTGTGATTGTAAGCGGATTATTTCATAATTCGGCAGAAAATATTATCAGTCATACGAAGCGTAATCAGGATTCAGGAAACCTATAATCTTATTACCCTCATTGATAACAAAAGTCCCTGCAATCCGAATTATAGATTGAGGGACTCGATGAAAGTGAATGTAAAAACTAAAAGAACAACTCTACTTTCGTATGCCTGTTGACTTCGACCGGTACATGGTCGGCTATGCCGCCTCTGCTTACCTTGACGATGCGTTCGATCGGTATGCCACGCTTTTTCAATTCTGCAACGATATAATCCGCTCTCGATGTACTTAATGAACCATTAAGCACAGGAGTTCCAGTCGAACTGTCGGCCGCACCGGTTACTCTCAAGGATAATCCGTATTTCTTGGCCACGCGAGCCAGTTCATCAAGGTTAAGCATTTGGGAAGCATCCGTCAGGTGCGCCGTATTGAGGTTAAAAAAGAAATAGACAGGCGACCCGATGCAATTCCCGGCTTGTATGAGTTCCGTCCTTTCAGAGACGATTATGCCCGGTTTCTCGGCATCATCTCCGTTGTTGCCATATCCAATACTTGCAGAATCAAGCAGCGAGATTCCATCCCAATGCCGGTTTTTCAATCTTGCCCGTAGTGAGTTCAATCCGCTGTAATTATTTCTGGGATAACCTTGACGGCGGTCGGTCTCATCGTCATTAACCAGATGACCGTACTTGTCAAGCAATCCTTCTATTTCCAGAATTTTCTTCAATTCTGCGACCGTCCGTCGGTTGCGGTCGTACCAGTCTTTATAACGCTTGTTTTCTCCGGATAAGATATTGGCATGATCCACGAGCCACTCATTCTGACGAATGTAAGATGTCGCATCAACCGCGCGTTTCCAACCGACCTTTCCGAGATGAAACGTGAAACCGGCGGTCAGCGATACCATGTGGTCGCCGAGGCGGTTCGGGCGTCCGTAACCATCGAAGTCCTGAAAGGTGGTCGTGCCGGAGAGTTCCAACATGGCACTTACTCGTTTGGAAATCCGATATTCTCCCTGTACGCCATACGAAACAGTAAAGGGATTATTCCCGTTAGAGGCATTGTGCAACAGGCCGACACCGGCAAAGGGAGCAAGATTCCAGCGTACCTGTTCTTGCCGGGCATATCTGCAGCCAAGGACATTCCACAGCAGATCCGCATGGATATGGTGGTAGTCCTGATTGGACAATGTTCCATCTTTGAACTGCACACCGCTGTAATTGATACGTGCGCCGACGGACGGAGTGAACCATTTTCCGACTGCGAAACTGTACGAGGGTTTCAAGCGTCCGAAGAGGTCTTCGCAGCCGAGAGGTGTGCCGAGAAAGGCGGACGTACCCCCGGCAATACTGACAAACCAGTTGCCAGTCAGGGATGCCGGAAGTACCACTCCGTCAAGATAGACGGGCTGTATCGGTTGCAGTTCCTCCGAGACATTATAGTACGGTGTATGTTGTACAGTATCCACCTGTACGGGTTGTATACTTGCCTGTGCCTGCAACGTGCAAAGCACGGCCAATATAAAAAAGATTTGTTTCGTCATATTCCAATGATATTATTCGTTATACTTTTTGATTTGTCATGAGACGTATGCCACTTACCGTTTGGGTTTCTTGCCAATGGCCGGACGCATCATGCGGCTCGCCATCCTCATGCTGCGGAGTGCCCATGCACGGTTGTCCTCGTCCTCATCGCGCCCCCATTTCAGGTCGCTGCCGCCACCTCCGCCGCCACGAGTTTCGGCAAAAGTGGTGGCATCATCGACCATACCGAGAAACAGCATCGTCGCGCAGTGCATCACGTCTGTACCTTGTTCCGCTATGGACTGGACGAGCGAGCCGTCGAACAGTTGCCGTTCCGCCACGTCCATCTGTGCCGATACGTTCCTATACTCGCCGACCACATTTTCCAGCAGGACATCCTTGAGCAACGTGTCCACTTTGGAATGTATATCATGGGAGTATTTGTAGGCTTCCTCCTTGAGTTCCCCGGTACGTTCCTCAATGGCATCCATGTTCTCTTTCAGCTCGGCAAGCTGCCGGTCAGCCGTCTGTAACTTCTCCTGCTTGTCTGCCAGTTGCCTGTTGATGCCTGCCAGCTCTTTCTCCAGACTTTTAACTTGTGCGGCTAATTGTTCCGCATCGCCCTTGTTCGCTTTCAAATCCTGTTCGGCTGCCGATAGCAGAGCCTCTTTTTCGGCTTTCGACTTCTCAAGGTTATCGACCATTGTCGTAAGCCCCTTGACCCTGCGCTCTGCCAGACGGATGTCCGATTGAAGGGTTGCCAGCACCTTTTGGTGGCGGTCTATATTTTCCTCGATGGTCGTACATTCTTCCGATAGCATACGGCGGTATTCTTCGGTAGTCCTGTGCCGTGCGCCTGTTTCGGATATGCTTGTTCCTCTCGACATTCCCCACCTTGTATTGACTTCGGCGAAAAAGTCGGTATGAAGCTGTTTCATCCTTGCGCTGTATTCAAACTTGTCCTTTCCGGCGAATATTTCCTTGTACGCAAAGCGGCCGTCTTTGATTGGCAACAAAGTACAATGCACATGAGGGTTCAATTCGTCAAGGTGTACGATGAATGCGGCGATGTTCTGCTCGCCATATTTGCCACTCACGAATGAATAGACGTCTTTCGCCCAGCGTTCAATATCGCTCATTCTTTTGATACGGGTATTGTTCGCACCTTCATCAAAATCCACGTTCTGCGTGCCGAACGCGAGTTCGTGCATCCGCTTACGGGAACCGCCGAAAATGAAGTTCACCACCGTGCGGTACTTCGGTTCTGCCAGTCCTTCGTTGGGGTCTTTGATTCCACGCCTCTCCAATATGTCCGCCATCCGTTCGGGAATGTTGCGGCTCGTGTCAATGGGACGTACCTTGCCTCCGGGCGCAATCTCGAAGTTCAGGTGTTTGCGTGTGGGGTCGTAATTCCCCTTATTCATAGCGTACTTTTCCGCCCTTTCACTGCGGTCACGCAAATGTTCGTTGCTTTGGGCTGCGGTGATGCCTTTCGACACCTGCATATCAAGTACCTGTTTTTGATCTGCCATACTCTTTTCGTGTTGTTTGGACAATCCGTCCTGTCCCAGCTTGCTGCTTGCCCGGACAGCCTACCGACGGTCGGAGACCTATCGGGGTATTAGGCTCCCCCTTCCCTTTGTTTCGTGGCAGACGGGCAAGCCCGTGTGCCTCCTATAACCGGCAGGATGACCGTTAAGGGATGGAGGCGGATTGTTCGCGTTATACAATCTGTTTTCGACTCCCGGTTCAATCCACCATCGCCTGTGCCTTCGCCAGAAGCGATAAAAAGGGTTTGCGAAGCGATTTGAGGCGTTCTTGGTCTTCGTCCATGTCGAAGTCCGTCACTGATGCCTCGGTGTCGAGAATCAGCCCGGCGAGGTCTTTGGCGGACTCGATGAAAGCTGCCCATTCTTCGCCGAGGTCAAGCCGGAAGAAATCCACAAGCGGCGAACTGTCATCGAATCTCGACTTGTGCAGGATTTTTTGCAGGGCGGCGTGGGCGATGCAGCACAGGGCTGTTTCACGATGTTCCGTGACCAAAGTGCCGGAATGTGCGGAGGTCGTGATGGAATGGGTGTCCGAACAGTGTCCGGCGTCACGGTCGGCAATTTCAGCCTTTGCCAGACTTACGAGTTGTCCACACATTACGCCAGTTTCGGCAGCGGTCGTTTTGCCGATTACCCAATCGGACAATACCTCACGGAGCTGTCCGGCAAAGTCCGGCTGCTCCTGTGCATCGCGGGGCTGTGCTGCCTGACCGGATTGTACGGTCATGGTAATGACCACGCTTTTGGGAAGCTGGATGCGGGTCAGCAAGCCGAATGCCTCCATTGCACTCAAAAAAGAACGGACGGTAGCCCTGTGCCAATGCCACTCCGATGCGAGGTCGGAAACGGTCAGGTAGCACTGGTTGGGTTGCAGCACGTAGTCCTTCTTTCTTAAAAACGGGGAAACGAAACCTGCCAGTGATTTGTCCAACAGGTCACAGTACGCTTCGGTGCGTGTCTTGCGTTCATCCCCTTTCTCCTTGAGATATTCGAATACCTCCCTGTCTGCCAATATGGAAACAGGTATCTTTTGGTTATTTTTCATTTTCATTCGGTTTTAATGATTCATATTGTGCGGATATGTCAGTGTTGCCGCTGTCCGCTTCATGCGGCAGATTTGCGTGATGATTGTCGTGATAGGATTCTGACAGCATTCCGGGATGCTTTGCCCATCCGGAAAGTGTCCCCGTGTCCTTGCATTCGGACATGACCCGAACGGAGGGATAGAACAGGGCTGCCAGAAGAAGATAGGTAATGGTTATCGCCAAGGTGTACAGATGCGGCACAAAGCCGATGACCAGTGCGACCGATGCGAGTGTGACAAATGCACCGGGGCGGTCAAGCAACCTGCGTAACCAGTTGTCCGTCCATCGGAACGAGAACATTGCGGCACAGACACCGGTAGAGAGTAGGATTCCAAACTCACCCATATGTCCACAGGCATATACATAATGGAAAAGAAGCAGGCATATCAGCCATACTTGCACATACAGTTTACGGGCGTTGCCGCTTCGTGCCATTGCCATGTAAAAGGGTGTCATGAACCGCTTGTTGTTCTTGTACAATGACATTGATACCCCGAAAGGTATCGCGCAGAAAATGAGTAGCAGGATATTCAGTAACATAAGTAATAGGGCTTTTCGGGTATGGGAGTGGGGCGCACAATGAGTTCCAACTGGACAATACCGTATGTCGCCAGTCGGATAAGGGTTTCGGCATCCTTGGGCGAAAAGTACATGGCCGCTTTCTTGATGCGCTGCTTGAATGTACTGTCTTGCTTTCGGTAGATGGCCAAAGCCTTGTCCAGTTCGTGTTCGGGAATAGTCCATGTCGTACCCTCGGCGTGTATGCCGTTCGTCTTGAAGGCACGCAGCACCAATGTACGGGAAACGAGGTAATCGGTGCGGTCGGTTCTTGAGATGATATGCTCCTTGTAGAGATTGTCATCGGCAACCTCTATCCACGTCCGGTAGGTGTTGATGCAATAGACCATCTGTCGGTATAAACTTTCTCTCATATGAAATTCATCAGCACGTCGGACTTGTCTTTCTTGTATTTCAGGAACCCGCTTTTGGAGTGAAGTTCCAAATCGAGGCATAGGTCCCCGTACATCTGCTCCAAAGAATCATAGATGGTAACAAGGATGCTGTTTACATTACCCTCCGTATCAGTCTTGGCGTTCATCTTGAACATCTGTCCGAAAGCGGGATTCGAGTATGCACAAGTGCTATGACCGAATTTTTCCGTCCGCATCGGGATATGGTGGTAAAGCGTGATCAACTCCATGTCGTCCTCGAACATATCCATTACTTCGTCCAGTTCGTAAGGGGTGCGCAACGGAAACGTAAGCAGCACATAGTCGCCGTAGAACTGCGGTTCTTCCATCGTCGTCACATCGAGCAACTGCGGAAGTTGCAGGGGGACGAATGCCATGAAGTCATTATAAAAATGTCGTAACATATTCATATATTTTTCTGTTGTCATATTTTACAGCGTGTGTATGAATGCTTCCATCAGCATTCCGGGCAGCTCGTCCAAGCGGTTGTCTCCTGGGTGCAGCATCCTGCCCAACTCTCTGAAAGCGTCGGGTGTCTGCGAGGCAAGCATATCGAGTTGCTCTCTTTCTTCGGCTGAAAGCAACGCCAAGCAGAAACCGTCCAACGACGAATAAGGCTGGAGAAGCATCCAGATGTAGGCTTGTGCCTGTGCCGGTGTCTTGACTTTTTGATTGCAGATGTCGTCGATACAGGTTCGGACATTCTGAATCAGCCTGCGGTTGGTGCGCATGGCCAAATAAATCATGGCATTGCGATAGGTGATGTCGTTCCGTTCGGCGGCAAGAAATACCTGTGCGCAGCATCGTTCCGTGTCATGCGTGATGTCGGAAAGATTCTCGCCGTCGAAATCAGGCAGACGTGAAAGGAATGCCCGGTACACAGCATCCTCCTTTTCGATAAAGGTCGTCAGGTCTGCCATACAATGAATACCGTAATCAATCGTTTCAGCAAGGGTAGCTCGATAAGTGGCAAGAATATGTTGTCGGTTTCTCTGACTGACGGGCTGGTTATCCAATGAGGCAAAGAACGGCCGGATTGTTTCAGCCACACGATGCAACTCTTTGTCTTCAAGATGCGGCGAGATTTGTTCTTTTACCCACAGTATATCCTTATAAGTGCGTGTTTGAGACAGCACCATCCGTGAAAATTCCATGCGGATGGAATCATGTATCTGTTCACACTCTTCTCTTACAGTGGAATGAAGCCGGCCAAGCGTATCACATTCGAGATACAGGAATACGGAATCCCTCAATGTTTGCCATTGCTTGAGGTGTCCGGTCAATTCTTTAATGGAGAGTCTTTTCTGCCTGCGTATGTCAGACAGGTATTCCCTGTATGTTCCGGCAGGGTCATTCTTGGCTTTCGCCAATCGTTTGCCATTGCCGTTGTCGCATGACGCGCATAGGAATACGGCAATCGAAACGGCAATTATTTTGGCAAAGATTATCGGCTGTTTTAAGTTCGATTTTGATGTTTTCATACTATATTATTTCGTACTATTTAGTGCAAAACTATATATTATTTTTGATACTTCGCATCCGAAAAACCGTATTTTGCGCATTTTTTAATATCGTACTTAATAGTATGATTACCAATGAAAACAAGTGAAGATAAAAACATGAAAAATGTACGATTTTCGTTTTTTAATATAGTATGATTCAGATACTCGAATAAAACTTGTATATTTGCACTTGTTATCATGAATATTGTATATTGATATGGCAAAAGTCGGTTATATATTCGAGGCGAATTCCTACGATGCGTTTGATGCGGATAAGGAATGGATGCGCCAGTACGGGTGTGTACAAGTGGTTGAAGAATCGGTCGGACACGAGACGCTCAGACCGAGATGGAAACAACTGATGTCGAATCTTGAAAGAGGCGACGAATTGGTGGTGTCAAAATTCAGCAATGCCGTGCGTGGTTTACGGGAACTATCGGCATTGATCGAGCTATGCCGCATCAAGGTCGTGCGTATTATCTCCATTCACGATAAAATTGACACCGACAACAAATTGTTTCCGGACACGACACCGGCGGAAGTATTGGCCATGTTCGGGGCATTACCGGAGGAAGTGGCTGTTTTGCGGAAGTCGTCAGATAAGATTATACGCCTGCAGCAGAGTATCAGTATTCCGATTACCAAAAAAAGTATGAGTAAAACTGAACGGGACAAAAAAATCGTGGATATGTATAACAATGGGTATTCAATCCGTGATATTTGGAAAGAGAGCGGTGTCCGGAGTAAAAGCACCGTGTACAGCATTCTCAATAAATACAAGGTTCAGCTTAACCGAACACCGGGACGCGTGCCGGGCATCCGGAAATAGAACTTATAAATCAAATATGGATATTGAAAATCAGTAGATTACTTGCGTAATTCATTATTTTTTCGTATCTTTAAGTTGGATATAACTATAAAAAATAAGACCTATGGGAGATATTATAATTTTATTGTTGGTATTTTTGGTAGTGGGCAGGCTCTTGAGGGGCGTCTTCGGCGGATTCAGTAAAAGCAGTTTTCGGGATGACAAATAAGTTTGGATTGTTATAACAGGCGGATATTTGTTAATTTTGCACCGTATTCATTAAAATCAAGAACAATATGACAAAAGCGGAAATTGTCGCTCAGATCTCACGGCAGAGCGGAATTGAGAAAACGGTTGTGATGACTGTGGTGGAATCATTCATGGAAAATGTAAAAGAGTCGATGGTTGCGGGAAACGAGGTGTTCTTGCGCGGCTTCGGCAGCTTTGTTATAAAACGGAGAGCTGAAAAGACGGCCCGGAACATTTCGAAGAATACGACAATTAAAATTCCCGCTCACAACATCCCTGCATTCAAACCTGCCAAAGCATTTCTGAATGCGGTAAAAGAGAACAAGTAGAGTATAAAAGTACAGATGGTGCAACAACACCGTAATGAGTAAAACAAAAGCGACCCAAAGGCCGCTTTTGTCGTGATAAGGCAAGGATTATTTCTTGCCTTTTTTCGCTGGTTTGGCCGGCTTTTCAGGAGTCTCCTCCTTCTCGACGGGCGGATAGAACTTGACGGCGACTATCACGATACGGTTGTGTTTCACACCGCTTTGGTCGCTCCATTCTTCGGGCTTGAAATACCCCTCGACGGTCAGCATCGTACCCTTGGTCAGTTGGTCGAACGACCCGGTGTTCTCGTTTTTACGCCACGCCTCAAAATTCATAAAGGCGGAAACGCGTTTGGATTCCTCGCCATTATTCTCCAGTCGGCTTACTGCCAGAGGGAAACGTGCTACACTTGCGTTGGTGAACTGACGGATTTCTGCATCCTTTCCTACGAAACCGGTTACTACGAAATTGTTTTCAATCTTTTTCATAATGAATTGTTTTTAGAAGTTATTAAATCAATTTTACGCTGCCTCAAAAAGTAGGTGCAGTTAAGGGAATGCACCAAGGCCGGACGCATCAATACTCTTTATTTTTGTCCGTAGGCAAAACCAGAAGGCTCGATAAAGGAAGATTGTACGGCTGTGCCATTGGTCAAGACTTCCAAAGTCGTTCCCGTCTGCATACTATCTTTGCATCGGAAAATGATGATGACTTCGGCGGAAAACTATTCTGAAAATGAGCGGAAAGCCGTAGTTGCAGGGGAAGTGAAAGAGCAATCCGTCCACCGGCACAATGGTGCGCGTTTCGGCTGTAAGTCCGCAGAATCGGCAGGGATTTTCGTGTAATTCGGTCGGACTGAATAGAGGTGGCTACAAACAGAACACTGAACTGACAACAGGTGGCGATACCGCAGAAGGGAATATCAACGAAGTGGCGACAAAAGGCGGAACGGGGTATCGGGGTGCTGCCATGTTCCCGTCCGGCAGAAAGAATAGGGGACAAAAGGGAAAAAGGAAAGAACCCTGCTTTTCGGAAAAGCGGACGGCAGCTTTTCACGAATGGCTGGTTTTTACAAAAGGATATGGCGCAGCCAAAAGAGAGAGATAGATGTAAAAAAGGGAATGCGGCGTGGCAGGAATGGAAGATTATCCCGTTCCTGCCTGTATCATCAAAATTCTGCCATGATTACCCGATGCTCGAAAATCTTTTTTTGATTACTGGGACGTCTTTGGCAGACCCATAGGTGATGCTTGCCATAGCCGAAGACGAAATAATCATCAAGACGTGTTTTTTCTTGTAGGCGTTCCATGCCGGTACGCAGTTCCGTTTCATCGGTTGAGAAAAGAATCGTGTTGATGATACGGAAGTAGAGTTCTGTTACCTCGTCACAATAAGGACAAAAGCTATGCTCAATCGTTGCTTTCATGTTTCTTTGATTTTAATTATACTTCTACTACGTCTTCTATTCGACCATACAAGACAGAGCGCAACGCAGTCTTGTCAATGGCGCAATACTCGGTGATATGTCCGTGCTGTTTCACGAAATATCGTTTGAGAACATCGGAGAAATCAAAGAAGTAGCCCATCAATGCGATACCTCTTTTGAAATGGATGCACTCTTTCACGTTTCGGGTAATCCAGTTCTTGTCTTCACGGCTCAACTTGTCTCCGTTATCAAGTTGTTCCCGTAACTGGTAAACCCTGCAGCCTTTCAGCTTTTCTAATTCGGGTACGTCCCATTGGACGAATTTCATTGCTACCTGTTGCATCGCTCTTGGATTTAATCGTAAATAATCACTTCATCACGGTACTCGACCACCTCTTTGCCACTGCTAAGACGTACCACTATTTTATTGCCGAAGTCGCCGACAACTGTTCCCTCGGAGTAGCCTTTATAGGGGGTAAGCAGGGTGCAGTGCGCACCTATAATTTCGCTATCTTTTTCGTATTCGTACATAGTCTTGTCATTTTAGGGTTACAACTTGATATCCCATTTACCCTGTGAGAAGATTCTGAAGCTCACGTATTCGTCTGCAAATTCGTAGGACAGAATTTTGATATAAGTTTTGTCTTTGGCTTCCAACGAAGCTATCAGCCTGTCGATTTCTTCTTCCGGATAAACCCAACGAGAGGTAAACTCCGCATCCACGCTATCGCTGTGTCTATTGACAAAGCCGTCAAAAGTGTCATCCAAGAATGCCTCTATCTTGTCGAGGTCTGCTTTGTTTTCCGTCCTTGCGTAGAAAATGTTTGTTGCATAGTTTGCCATAATCCTAAGTTTTAAGTTTTTTATTTTCCCTCTTTTAGCATTTCAGCTACTTTCGGGCTTGATTGAAAATTATGTCGCCTCAAAAGGTGTTATGGCTCTTTATGCAGGGTTTCACGACCAAATACGACCTCTGCAAAGCGGAGCGTGGAGATTTTGTCGGGAACCGTCAGGCTGTGACCTTGAATACAAGAAAGACATGACAAGTACCTTTGCGACACAATTCTCATCAGGCAGACCGAAAGTTGGGATGCGAGGATAAAATGCCTATGGCAGAAGTTACGATAAAAGGAACTTCCGTAAAATTGGGATGCAGCGAAAAAAGAAAATATCGGTGCGATTATCTTCTCTTTTGACTGTGAATATAAAAGTAAGGGGGAGAACTTCGGTAAAGGTTTAGTTTAGTCTATTAGCTTATATATATGCTAAACTAAAGTAAACTAAATATAGGCAGATATATTGGACTGCCTGTATAGGTGTTTTGAGGGAAATGGTTACCTTTGCAAAAAACAATGTTCCTTGAAAGAAACAGAGATTTGTCCTTTTTTCTTTTGGCTGTGGTTATTCATCCATAGATGACTGCAACAATCACTCTTGGCGAGAGGATGAAAATCGTGTGAAATGACTTGGAAAAATACTCAAAGTACGAACAAGTGAAGAGAAAGAAAGGTAGTGCAAATAAAAAAACAAGAAAATATGATAATTCGTGTTTCTGTTCCTAATTTGTTCCTTGATAAAAACACATCACAATATAAATTGTTAATTTATAAGATATTAAGATGTGAAATTTTGAGATATAACTAAATTTTCCAGTTCTTTTTTCTCTTTGGATATCCATTCAGGGTCTAAAGACAGAAGTTCTTCTAAAAGATCGCCCGAGATAATTCCTTTTTTATTTTCGAGCCAATTATCAACGGTAGTCTTGGCGCTGTCGTGTAATTTTGTCAGCCGTTTATTTTCTGTCATAAGTTGTTTATATGCACCTTCCGAATTTTTGAGTGTAGCTGTGATTTCATTTAACGTGCGGGATAATTCTTCCTTTTTTGAAAAACTATCCGATATTCTCTTTTTGAAAAAAATTTCGGTTTCTTCTGCCGATTTTCCGTTCAGAATGCTCTTCTGTTCTTGAAATAATAAAGATAGGTGTGTATCGATTTCTGCTTTTTTATTCTCTTTCAGTTTTATATCTTCCGACAATGTTTTTAAATTTTCTTGTTCATTGTCAAGAGACGATGATAATTTAGCAGTTTTTTCTTTCAGTTCGTTTTGTAAATTTCCGTATTTCTCCCATTCCAGAGATAACGTTTTGATTTTTTCCTGTAAACGGGTTTTATCTATTTTTTCCCAGTTCGGTAATATTGACAGAAAGTGTCCGGCTTCTTGTTCTTTTTCGTTGATATTGCCGATGCAGTTTTTTAATAAAGTACTGGTTTCGATAAACTCGTTCTGCCACAGCTCTATTCTGTGTTTCAGTTGCTCTATTGCTTCGGTGGTTTCCTGCTTTTCTTTTTCTATAGCCGATTCTTCTAAAATATGTTCAGGATCGGGAGACATTTGTATAGGGTGGTGGACGCTGCCGCACACGGGACAAGGTTTGCCGTCGGTTAATTTTGCCCGTAATATGGCGATCTCGACAGGCAATTTCTTATTTAGGTTTTCTATTTTTTCCTGTAAGTTTTGTAATGTTTTATTACCGGTCTCAATGTGTTCCGAATATAATTTTATATCTTTTTCCAACAAAATTTTCGACTTTTCATTTTTGTCGATTTCCTGTAATAATCTGCATATATGTTCATTTTTCGTAACCAGACCGATATATGCTCCTCTCTGCTCGAACCATTCTTCCAGAGCTTTTTCTTTTCTCGTGTTTTTATCGATGGTATCTTTTATAATATGTGCATTCTCTTTCTTCTTATCATAAGATTGCCTGATGCGTATAAGCTCTGCATCGGTTTCGTCCAGATTTTTTTTTGTTTCTGTTATCCTTACGTCTATATCTCTTGCCTGTTTAATAAGAGGTTCTGTCTTTTCATACTCTGATTGCAGGGTTTTCAGGGTCTCGTTTTCTTTATTACCGGTTAGTTTGATTTGTTCCGATTTATCTTTTAATTCTTTTATCTCCCGTAAATAGCGTTCGGATAGCGATGTGTTCTTGGTGAGTTCCTTTTTATATGATTGTAGGCTGATATGATTATCCCGTATTTCCTGGACCAAATTAATTAATTCTATATAATGGAAACGGGGCTTTGCTTTTTCTATAGACTGGTATATTCCCTTAGAGATATTTTCCGATTCGGCCACCGATTTCTCCAGTTGCGCATCTTTGATCGACCAGGAATATTGTTCCTGCATGGTTTCCCAGTCTTTATTGAGACGTTCAATCTGTACTGATAGTCTCTTTTTTTCCTGTTTCAGTTCCTTTATTTCGTCCGGAGAAAGTATTTCTATTCCTTTGATTTTTTCATTGACCAGATTCAGTTCTTGTTCTGCCGATTTTCTTTTTTCAAAGATGGATGAAGATATTTTAGAATAAATATCGGTACCGGTAAGTTTTTCCAATAATTCGGCTTTTTCTCCCTGACTGGCTTTCATAAATGTAGCGAAATCCCCTTGGGCTAATAATACCGCGCGGGTAAACTGATTGAAATTTAATCCCAGAAGTTCGGTGATACGGGAGAGCAATTCGGTTTTTCCTCCATATATTTCGGTACCAGAAGTAAGGTTAATTAACCGTATACGGGTACTTTGAAGTTTCCCGTTGATTTTATTATTTGCCCGGTTTACATACCAGTTAGAACGGTAGTGTTCTCCATCCAGTGCAACGAAATCAACCTCAGCATATCCTTCGGCCGTTCCCCGGCGTAAAATATTACGGCTGTCGCGAATGTTTATGGTTCTGTCTTGTGTTTCGGTTATCTGGAGATTTTCAATGCCTTTGGATGTACGTGGGGTCGCATCGAATAATGCTACACACAATGCATCCAGAATGGTTGATTTCCCGGCTCCCGTACTTCCGGTAATGGCAAATATTCCTGCATGAGATAAAGGTTCTTGTGTAAAATCGATTTCAAATTTTCCCTGTAAAGATGCCAGATTTTTTCCTCTTATAGCTAGTATCTTCATTCCTGTACCTCCTCTATGATTTGTGATAATAAGGCAGTCAGTTCGTCTGTCATTTCCGTATTATATTGTTTTTTATAAACTTCTTGGGCTAAAGTTATGGGATTGAGTGAATGCAGGTCCCGATAAAATACAGTATCTTTGCTTTGTGATGATACTGTATTACTTCCTATCCGGGCTAATCTTACCGATTTATTCCGTAATATTTCTTCTATTTGAAACTTCATGGACGGTTCGGGGTCGGTAATGAGGACATTGACTTCCAGGTAAGGAGAATATTCTGTAATCTCACCTTCCGGTAATTGTTTCAATTCTTTTAATACCTCCGGTAGTCTTTTGGGTTTTTGAGGAATACTTATGAACTTGGCAGGAGCATCGAATTCTATATGTTCTATACGGGCTGCTGTCCCGTTATCTATTTCTATATAAGTAACCCCGTGTTTGTAGTTTTTTTCCGCGAAGGACATAGGAAGGGGACTTCCCGAGTAGCGTACATTCTCTCTTTTTGAAACGCGTTGGGCTTTATGTAAATGCCCCAGTGCCGTATAGGCGATTCCCGTATCGAATGTATCAGGAGAAATACATTCTAATCCACCGATGACAGCACGTTCACTCCGGTCGTTATCCGAAATTTCCGAGCCGGTCGCCTGCAGATGTCCCATCGCAATAATGGTATCTTTTTTTTCTTTTCTGGCGTTGATCTTGTCGAATATATTTTTGTACATATTTTTGACTCCGGTGGCGTAAGTACACTCCTCATCGGTTTTTAAAACGGGATAATCACCTTGTCTCAGGTAAGGGATCGCCATGCACCAGACAGTTGTTTTGTCTTTTTTGTTCTTGACGGGGATAATAAAATGCTCATAGTCTATCTCTTTGTTGCTGTATTTTATGATTCCGCGTACGGTTATATTCATTTCTTCCAGTAAAGGATTCGGAGCTTCTAACCGGGCGGCAGAATCGTGATTGCCCGAAATGATAATGATCTGAATTTCGGGACTTGTATCCGTGACTTCCTTTAAAAAACGATAAAACATCTTTTGGGCTTCGGCCGATGGATTAGGGTTGTCGAATACATCTCCGCTGATGAGTAACAGGTCGGCGCTTTTTCTGCTTAAAGTCTGTTTCAACCAAGCCAGGAATTTTTTATGTTCTTTTATTCTTTCGTACCCGAAAAAAGTTTGTCCTAAATGCCAGTCGGCCGTATGTATGATATTCATAAATAAATTTCTGATGTTTATATATGTTGACCGGAAATTTCAGAAATTCGTTCCAGTCTCAGATATGTTTCTTTGTCGAAAGCTATGATGAGCTCGTCATTTTTGTTGTCTATCCCCATATAAACGGGGCCGAACACCTCGGTTTCGGGGCCTATCCATTCTCCGGAGAATAAGTTTATATTACCTTCCGATTGTTTGCATATACCTTTAAGCATTCCGGATTTCCATGAAACGAAAGCCTTAACCGGTAATCCTGAAAGATATACTATTTTATATGTTTGTTTATCTTTTACTATTCCTACAATATATTTTCCTCCGGGAACAAATTTCGTCGTGTCTCCCCGAAAAGAAACCGCTTTCCATATCCCTTCAATGGGATTATCCGGCCTGTTTTTTACTTTTTCCCGTATACTTTCTTCATTCCAGCCACTTTCTCTTATTCTTTGCTTAATAGTTTGTTTTGTAGTGAGCTGTTTCAATATTACCTTCGCTCCCGTACCAATTATTATTCCGGCTTTTTTACCCCCTGTCTCTGTTAACTTGAAGGAGCCTGCGAAACTTTGTCCGTCTTTACCTACGAAAATTTTACAGAGGTTTTCTTCTTTGACTATATTTACGGTATTATCGTCCGATTTGTAATCATAACTATAACAATTGTTGCAATTCCAATCTTTTAGAACAGTCGTATTTCCATTCGTAACCGAAAATATTTTACAGAATATAAACTTTTTATCTTCAAAGTTATTTCTTTTTTTTGTATCGTATTTGAATAATATAGCATGATAATTACTATCGTTTTTAAAATCCCAGGTAAATCCCCATTCCGGATGGGAAATCTTTAGGGGATACTTCTTTATATTTCCGTTTTTCCCTTTGGAATATTGAGGGTATTTTTTACCTTTTTCACAATGAAGATTGGAGAGTTTTGCTGTTATAATATAATCGTTCATTCCTGCCGATGATATTTCTGTTACGTTAATTGCCGTTTTATTACGTTCTCCGTTCCAGTCAATGAGTTTGTTATCTGCGATTTCGGAATGTCGGAGCTCTTCATTGTGTATTTCCCATGCGTGAGAATTGTCGGTGAAATTATCTTCCCATAATATTTTTTGTGCATTTAAAGACATGACGCTTATTAAAGCAATAAAAGATAATCTAACTCTTGTATTCATATTGTGGATATTGGAGATTGTCACAAAGATAATAAAAGCATTTGAACTATGGAATGAAGGTTTAAAATGATATAATAAATGAATAAATAAGGATATTTATATTAAAATAAGTAATTAATAAGTCTTCATTAAATTTAATAATAAAAAAAATATGACATATTAGTGATTTTTAATATTAATGTAAAGATTTTTTTTATTTATTTTGAATCGAATAGTTTACTATTGCTAATAAATAAGTTGTTTGCGTTAAATCACTTTACTTTTAATAGGTGCGGAATGATACACATTGAAAAACTAAATGGTCTGGACAAAAGGTTATATGAGTTGGTTGCTCCGCTTATAATGAATCCGGTCGTTTTGAGAAAAAATCGTAATTATCCGTTTAAGACTACTCGTAAATATATATGGTACGTAGCGGTTGAGGATGATGCGGTAGTTAGCTTTTTGCCTGTTGAATTCAGAGATAATCAGGCTATCATCAATAATTATTATGTATCGGGAGACAAGCCGGGAGTACTGTCTGAACTTATTGCACAGGCAGTACGGGAGTACGATGATAATTATAATTTAGTATCGGTTACACTCAATGAGCATATCGATGCCTTTAAAGAAAACGGATTTGGTGTGAGGCTTGAGTGGAAACATTATGTGAAAATGTCCCGAAAGCAAGATGAATAATAAAAATGTTTATGAATTAACACAAGAGCGGATAAAGAGAATATTCATGGAATTCGATAATGTCTATGTTTCCTTTTCAGGAGGAAAAGACAGTGGAGTTCTGTTAAATATGTGTATAGATTATATTCGGCAGAATAATCTTGATCGTAAATTAGGTGTTTTCCATATGGATTATGAAGCCCAGTATTCCATGACTACCGAATATGTAGACAGAGTTTTGGCTCAAAACCGCGATATATTAGAGGTATACCGGGTATGTGTACCTTTTAAAGTTGTAACATGTGCATCGATGTATCAGAACTATTGGCGTCCCTGGGATGAATCTATGAAAGATATATGGGTCAGGGAAAGACCGGCAGAATGTTATACATGGCAGGATTTTCCTTTTTATAGGACAGATATGTGGGATTATGAATTTCAGATGCGGTTTTCTTTATGGCTTCATGAAAAAAAGAATGCCGTGCGTACCTGTTGCTTGGTCGGAATACGTACGCAGGAAAGTTTTAATAGATGGAGAAGCGTACACGACGAAAAAAAATTTCGGCGTTATCACCGGTGGGGATGGACCCGTAAAATGTACAATGATGTTTTTAATGCCTATCCTATTTATGACTGGCGTACGACCGATATATGGATAGCAAATGGCAAATTCCACTGGGATTATAATCGTTTGTATGACTTATATTACAAAGCCGGAGTGAGCATAGAAAGGCAGCGTGTTGCCAGTCCTTTTATATCCGCCGCTCAAGAAAGCTTGCGGTTATACAAAGTTATCGATCCGAATACCTGGGCGCGTATGATAGGCCGGGTGAATGGAGTAAATTGTACTGGATTATATGGTTCTACCCGAGCGATGGGATGGCAATCTATCCGTTTGCCGAAAGGTCATACATGGGAAAGTTATATGTATTTTCTATTAGGTACCCTGCCGGAAGATACGCGAAACAATTATTTGACAAAACTGGCGGTAAGCATTGATTTCTGGACAAAAAAAGGAGGCTGTCTTTCCGAAGAAGTTATTGCGAAATTACGAAAAGCAGATGTTCCTTTTGAATTAGGAGAATTTACTAATTATAAGACGACAAAGACTCCGGTAAGGATGAATTATCTGGATGATATAGACATTCCGGAATTTCGTGAAATTCCTACCTATAAGAGGCTATGTATCTGTATTATGAAGAATGACCATGCTTGTAAATATATGGGATTCGCTTTGACGAAAAAAGAAAAAGAGAGTATTAAGGCTGTTCTTGAAAAATATAAAGTAATAGATGAGTGAATTGATAAATTATAAAAGTCCTGTTTATCAGGTTCAGGCAGTACCGGTAGAGAAAGTTAGGGCCAATAGTTACAACCCTAATGTCGTGGCTCCTCCTGAAATGAAATTATTGGAACTTTCGATCTGGGAAGACGGTTATACAATGCCTTGTGTATGTTATTATGTTCCCGAAGAGGATATGTATGAATTGGTGGATGGCTTCCATCGTTATACGGTAATGAAAAAATCCAAACGTATTTATGAACGGGAACAAGGATTATTGCCGGTAGTCGTGATTGACAAAGACCTCTCAAACAGGATGGCTTCTACTATTCGTCATAACCGGGCGCGGGGATCACATAATATCGAACTGATGAGCGAAATCGTTTCGGAACTTACTAAATCGGGTATTTCTGATGAATGGATAATGAAGAATATAGGCATGGATGCCGATGAACTTTTACGTTTGAAACAAATATCGGGCTTAGCTGAATTATTTGCTGATAAAGAATTTACAATTCCTGTATATCGCAGGAAAGGACGTTTGTCTTCGGAAAACAAGAATGTGCACTGACTTGTTATATCTGAAAATTAAACAAGAACGATTATGGAAGAAATTAAACAAAAAGCCTCTGCGTTATTAAAGAATTGTAAGACAGTAGTATTAGCTTCAATAGATGAAAAAGGTTTTCCCAGACCTGTGCCAATGGATAAATTAAAATCGGAAAATCTTTCAGTCATATGGTTCGCAACGGGAGCCAATGCTGAAAAAACGAAACAATTTCATGTAAATCCCAAAGCCGGTGTTTGTTGTTATGAGGGGAATAATAGTGTGGTTCTTACAGGACATATCGAAGCTATAAGTGAGATGGAACATAAGAGGCATATGTGGGATAATGAACTGATAAAATATTTTCCACAGGGAGTGGACGATCCCGATTTTTGTCTTTTGAAATTCAAGGCCGATAATGCAACATTATGGATTGACGGAGATTTTCAAACTATAAAAGTATAATTTTCCGGTTACCCTTTTACTGGTTTTCGTCGGAGTTAAAACAAGGGATTGACGGAGTTTTTACTTCAATAACCGAAACTTCTCTGGTAAAAGAGATAAACCGTTGTGGTTTGTGTTACTGGGGCTTTGGAATGTGAGTGTCTGTTTCAGGTAATGGCCGGTTATTCAGTTATGAATGGGTAAACCCCGGTAGTTGTTTATGATGTAGGTCAACCGGAAATAGAGATAAATCTTCGTATAAATATGGATAGGCAAATCGTAGAAGGTTTATTTTCGGAATAAAAATTTTGTGATAAAGCAATATCTGCAGGCTCTGGTTATGTTTTATACCAGGGCCTGCGGTTATTTATGAAATAGTATTAAAAAGCAAATTTTCTTTTGTGTGTTTCTTTTTATTTCTTTTTCTTTGCAAAACACTAATATAGGAAAGCATGGAAAACCTAAAAGAAATTACGTCACATTTTAAATTGGAAGGATCTGTTCAAAATATAGCTCCTTTAGGTACTGGTCTTATTAATGATTCATATCGTGTGAATACGCAGGAAGTACATACTCCCGATTATGTATTGCAACGGATCAACCATGACATATTTACCGATGTGGATATGTTGCAGAATAACATAATAGCAGTAACCTCTCATATCCGGAAGAAACTGGAAGAAAAGAAAGAAAGTGATATCGGACGGAAAGTTCTGACTTATATTCCTTCTTTGGACGGCAGGTATTATTATTTTGACGGTAATAATTACTGGCGTATGATGATATTTATTCCTGGAGCGAAAACTTATGAAGCTGTAACACCTGAATTTTCGTATTTTGCCGGATTAGCTTTTGGTGATTTTCAATCTATGCTTTCAGATATTCCGGTGAAATTAGGCGAGACAATACCCGATTTTCATAATATGGAGTTTCGTTTGTTCCAATTACGTGAAGCGGTAAAAAAAGACCTTGCCGGTCGTTTGAAAGGAGTGCTTTATTATGTGGATGAAATTGAAAAACGGGCACAAGACATGTGCTTGGCCGAGCAATTGCACAGGGAAGGTAAATTACCTAAAAGAGTTTGTCATTGTGATACGAAGGTAAATAATATGATGTTCGATGCAGATGGAAAAGTATTATGTGTTATTGATCTGGATACGGTAATGCCCAGCTATATTTTTTCAGATTACGGTGATTTTCTTCGTACCGGAGCCAATATGGGGGAAGAAGACGATAAAGATTTGGATAAAGTAGCTTTTAATATGGAAATATTCAAAGCCTTTACACGGGGATATCTGCAAGCTGCGAAAGTGTTCCTCACTCCTGTAGAAACAGAAAATCTGCCTTATGCCGCTGCCTTGTTTCCTTACATGCAATGTGTACGTTTTCTGACAGATTATATAAATGGAGATATTTATTATAAAATTAAATACCCCGATCATAACCTGGTACGTACGAAGGCGCAATTTAAACTTTGGCAAAGTGTGGAATCTCGTCACAAGGAAATGAAAGAGTTTATTGAACGCTGTTTGGATTAAAAGCAGAGACAGAATTACATAGCGGGTCTTAAAATAAAAAGCACGATTTATCGTGCTTTTTATTTTAAGATGTATCGTTTCTGTTATAGCCGAAATTTAAAAAAAAGATGATGCTCTGTTTGCTTATTATTCTGTATTTGATTTATTTATTGAGATGAAGTAATTGACTTTTTGCCTGTGCTTTGTGAGGTTAAATAAGAGTTGCTATATTTGTAATCAAGTAAAATCATAAAGTATATGAATAGATTATTTTTTATGATAATAGCTGTTGTTATATTGACAGCTTGCGATCAGGTTCCAAAATCTTATGAAATTGCCGGTACGGTAGTTGAGGCTGCTTTTAACGGTAAAATGATATATTTATCACGCAGTAATGGCGATGAGTTAGTCAATATAGATAGTACTATAGTCGAAAAAGGCGTATTCCGTTTTAAAGGAGTACAGGATGAACCTGTGATGGGTTATATTCGTTTTGGCCGGGATAATATGGATCTATATTCCCCTTTGACTTTTGTCTTGCAGAATGGTAGTATTTCTGTCCGGTTGGGAAAGGAATTTTCTTGGGCAGAAGGCACTGAGTTGAATAATGAATTAAAAAATTATCAGGAAAGATACCGGTCTTTGAACTTCGCTTACGGACAGCTGCATGAAAAATATGTAAAAATGGCAGGCGACAGTACATTAACAGAACAACTGGAATTTAAATTCTCCGTACAGGCCGATTCTATAAAAAGACTAAGCAATAAGCTGTCGAAATCCTTTGTAGAAAGAAATCTGGATAATGTGGCCGGAGCTTTTATTTTTGCCCGTAACCGTTCTGATTTTTCAGATAGGGAACAGGAGCAGATTGTGGCTAAGTCCGAATCGGTATTTAAAACTGATGCAGGAGTACGGAAAGTCATAGATCGGCTAAAAGCTGTCGAGAAGGTTTCGGAAGGCAAACAGTTCGCCGATATTATATTAAACGTACCCGGGGGAAAAGACAGCCGTCTTTCCGATTATGTAGGGAAAGGTAAATACGTCCTGCTGTCGTTCTGGGCTTCCTGGTGTTCTCCCTGTAAAATATTTATGCCGGATATGAAAGATATATACAGGAGCCATGCCGGTAAATTGTATGTGGTAGGTATCTCGCTGGATAATAATGAAAAAGAGTGGTTGGAGGCTGTTCGGGAATTGAACGAATCCTGGCCGCAGTTTGCCGAATTGAAAAGTTGGAATTCAAAAGCCGTAAGAACATACGGAATAGATGCTATTCCCCAATTTATATTGATTAATCCTGATGGAACCATAGCCGCCCGCGGATTAACGGAAAAGACATTGAAAGATAAACTGGAAACTTTAGTACAATAAGGAACAAAATAAAAACAGGATGTATTTTGATCCATCCTGTTTTTATGTGATAATTTTAAGATAATTTTATCGGGTGTGTAACCTGTTCTTTTAGCAAGGCTATATCCAGAACCTCCTTGATATTGCGAACGTAATGAAATGTGAGTCCTTTCAGGTAATCTTCTTTGATCTCTTCAATATCTTTACGATTCTCTTCACATAAGATAATTTCTTTGATATTGGCCCGTTTGGCGGCCAGTATTTTTTCTTTAATACCTCCTACGGGAAGTACTTTTCCCCGCAGTGTTATCTCACCCGTCATAGCCAGATTCGCTTTTACCTTTCGTTGAGTAAACGAGGAGGCGAGAGAAGTTACCATCGTGATGCCGGCAGATGGACCGTCTTTGGGAATAGCTCCTTCCGGGACATGAATATGTACGCTCCATTTGTCAAATATATCTTCATCTATATTCAGCATTTCAGCATGAGCTTTAATATATTGCAGGGCGATGATAGCCGATTCTTTCATGACATCTCCTAAATTTCCGGTCAAGGTCAGTTTTTCACCCTTTCCTTTATTGAGACTTGATTCGACAAAAAGTATTTCTCCGCCTACAGCCGTCCAAGCCAGTCCTGTAACTACGCCGGCGTATTCGTTACCTTCATATTTATCACGGTTGAATTGAACTGCTCCCAGATATTCATGCAAGTCGTTCACCGAAAGGGTATGAGGGTATTCCTGGTTAGATGCTTTCTTTCTGGCTATCTTACGCATGATTTTGGCTATTTTTTTATCCAGTTCCCGAACACCCGATTCACGGGTATAAGAATCTATGATAGTCATCATGGTCTTTTTGGGAATATCCAGATCTTTTTTATCCAAACCATGGTTTTCCAATTGTTTTGGAACCAAATGCCGCCGGCCTATTTCAACCTTCTCCTCCAGGATATATCCGTTGACATCGATTAGCTCCATACGGTCCAGTAACGGTTGCGATATGGTATTCAGGTTATTGGCTGTTGCAATGAACAGAATTTTAGATAAGTCATAATCAATATCCAGGAAATTATCGTGGAATGCATTGTTTTGCTCCGGATCCAGTACCTCCAATAAGGCAGAAGCAGGATCACCCTTAAAATCATTTCCTATCTTGTCTATTTCATCCAGTACGAAAACAGGATTAGAGCTTCCGGCTTTTATGAGCCCCTGTATAATACGGCCGGGCATTGCTCCTATATAGGTACGGCGGTGACCGCGGATTTCCGCTTCGTCATGCAGGCCTCCTAAAGATACCCGTATATATTTTCGTTTCAGAGCTTCGGCAATAGATTTTCCCAAAGAAGTTTTTCCGACTCCCGGAGGACCGTACAGGCAAATGATAGGAGATTTAAGATCTCCTCTTAATTTTAATACCGCAAGATGTTCCAGTATGCGTTCTTTTACATTTTCCAGTCCGTAATGGTCTTTATCCAATTGCTTTTGTACATGAGGCAAATTGAAATTATCTTTGGTATATTCGTTCCAGGGCAACTCTATCATAGTTTCCAGGTAATTGTACTGTACCGAAAAATCGGGAGATTGAGGATGCAGCCGTTCTAGCTTTTTGATCTCTTTTTCAAAGACTGCCGCTACTTTTTCATCCCATTTTTTCCGGGAAGCCTTGTTCCTGAGTTCCTGTATGTCCTGTTCCTGTACGCTGCCGCCCAGCTCATCCTGAATAGTACGTATCTGCTGTTGCAGGAAATGCTCTCTTTGCTGCTGGTTCAGGTCTTCTCTCGTCTTGGACTGGATATCGGCTTTTAGCTCGATAAGCTGAGCTTCCCGGGTCAGCATGCTATATAAACTGAACGCTCTTTTCTTGAGGCTGTCGATACTTAATAATTCTTGTTTTTGTGCGGCCGAAATGGGTATGTGCGAACATAGGAAATTGATCAGATATACCGGGTTCTCTATATTGCGTATAGCGAAAGTAAGCTCTTTGGTCGGTTCGCCTATATTTTGCAATATATTGAACGTAATATCTTTAATGGAAGCAATGAGTGCTTCGAACTCTTTGTCATTCGGTTCAGGGATATATTCTTCCAGTAAGGATATGTTTCCTTTTAAAAAAGGTTCGGTGCCGGTTATTTCGTTGAGGAAGAAACGCTTTTTTCCTTGTAGGATCACAGTCGTACTGTTATCCGGCATTTCCAGTACTTTTATTATTTCGGCGATTACACCAACAGGAAATAAATCGTCATATCCCGGGTCGTCCACGTCTACCGATTTTTGACAGGTCACGCCTATATAAGTTTTCTTGGTTTGGGCCTCTTTGATGAGCTTCAGAGACTTATGTCTTCCTACGGACACCGGAAGCGCTACTCCCGGATACATAACCATATTACGAAGGGCGAGAATTGGCAGATCCTTATCTTTCAATCCTTTACAGCTCGTATCAGGGTCTCCTGTTACCTCAGTAAATATAGGCATAATCGGGGTAATATTTTCTTCGTTATCGCAATACATATGAATGGTTCCTCTCGTTTTTTGTTAATTAATTAGGTGATTGTCATTTTGTCATGTTTGTTAAAACAAGGACAGGTTTAGGTCAATTATAAAATACATTATACATATAGACAACTAACGTGCCAAATTTAATCATTCGTGTCCGCATGACGAAATTATTATTATTTTTTCCATATTTGTACCTGTAAAAAAATAATTATGTCCAATCCTTTTTTTCAATTCAAGCGATTTACAGTTTATCATGATCTGTGTGCGATGAAAGTCGGTACCGATGGTGTATTGCTGGGTGCGTGGTGCGAAGTAAAAAAGAGCCGTCATATTTTAGATATAGGAGCCGGTACAGGACTTATATGTCTTATGGCAGCTCAGCGTTCCGATGCCGGGATTGACGGGGTGGAAATCGACCCTCTCGCTTGTACACAAGCGAGAGAGAATGTATTGCGTTCTCCCTGGCCTGACAGAATAAGGTTATATAATGAATCATTTCAGGAATTTTCGAAACATACGGATATAAAATATGACCTTATTGTTTCTAATCCTCCTTATTTCGAAGAATCGGTATTGCCCGATGAACACACCCGTATAAATGCCCGGCATACGGTATCTCTCAATTACGATGATATTTTTCGTTGTTCTGCTGACATACTGGCAGCAACCGGGCGTATTTCTTTAATTTTTCCTTTTTCTATGGAAGAGCAAGTAGAGAAGAGTGCTATGCGGCAAGGATTCTTTCCTATACGTAAAACATATGTGTCCGGTACTCCCCGGAGCTTACCTAAACGTATTTTGGAAGAATGGGGAAGATATGAGAGTTTATATGAGAGCGATTCATTGGTAATAGAGGAAAAGAGACATTCCTATACTCCTGAATATATAAATCTTACACGGGATTTTTATCTTAAAATGTAACAAAGTCTGCCGACTTCTTAACAAACATTATTACGGAGGTAAAATCAAAACCTTCGTTACGTTGTTATACCCTTATAAAAATTTAATGGAGTTAATCATCTTAAAAATGAATCAAAAATGATGGACATTTCAACAATTAATTTCTGGGGAAAGACCAAATATTGGTGGGTAGTAGTCATATTGGGATTGCTGTTGATTCCCTGTGGTTTCTGGTTGTGGTTTCAACCGGTGATAGGGTATGCTGTAATTTCCACTCTGTTAGGGTGGGGGCTTGTACTGGCCGGAGTAGTACAATTATTGGTCGCTGGTAATGTGAAGCGCAAAGCAACCGGTTGGGGCTGGTGGCTCGCAGGAGGCATAATTGATATTTTTATCGGTTTTGTTTTGATAGGTAATCTTTCTCTGAGCGAAACCATCTTACCTTTCTTTTTTGCCTTTGTGTTTTTATATAAAGGTTTGAGTAATTTATTCTCGGCTTTCGGTATGACCTCTTCTTATAAATACTGGTGGCTGTACCTGATAAACGGTATATTATTGCTTGTCATAGCTTTCTTGTTTATGTATTCACCTTTCACAGCGGCATATTCGATCGTATTCTTATGTGCTATTGTGTTTGTTTATTGGGGCTTTTCCCTTATTTTGTTCGCTTATGATCTTCGCCCCCGCGTAGGTGATGGTACTGATAATTCGCAACGAACAGGTTCCGATTTACTATAATATACGGTTTAAGCCATTATTTAAAGATACTGCTTCGAATTTAGAAGTGGTATCTTTTTTATATGATTATATGTGCTCGCATATTTATTTTTATCGTTTTAATTAAATAAATATATTTTCATGTCACGTAAGAATGTTGTAAATAATATCAGTAAGATGTATTTTGTCTTTGTTTATAGTAGTTAAATAAAATCGTTAAAGTGTCAGTTAATTTCTCCAAAATGATAATTTTGTACAAAATCATTCCGAAAATGCAGCAAAAGTGTTTTAAATATACTCTATGTTTATAACAAATTTATATCTTTGTACAAGAACCCGTTATCTGTGTATTAAACCTTTTCGGGTATGTGGAGTCAAAGTATAATAATAATTAATGGGAGGAATGAATATGAAAACGAAGAGAGTATCCTTATTCCTGATATCGGTCATCATGACGGTTACTTTTTCTTTCGGGCAAACGTATATTCTGGAAGATGATATATATTATACCCCGAAAGCGAAAAATCCGGTGGTTGAACAAAAGAAGAAAGAAAAAGAGAAAGAAACTTATAGGGAGAATAGCCGACAAGAAACTTCTTATCAATATGAGCGGGATGTAGATGAATATAATCGTCGGAGCGATGTGACCGTCGATGATGTCGTTGAGGCTCAGAAGGAACAGGGAGAATCGCAAAAAACTTCTTTGAAAAAGTCGCGAACTGTCGGTAATGATGATTATAATTATGATGATGGTGAGGGATATTATCTGAATGGATTTAATGGTTCACAATCCGATTATGAATATGCCACTCGTATTCGTCGTTTCCATAATCCGCGATTTACAATAACCATTGGAGATCCCGGATACAATGATATTTATTTTCTTAATTCCAGCGATTGGAATGTATACGTTGACGGGCCGTATGCGTGGGTAACTCCTACATGGTCCAATCCTTGGTACTGGAATTATACATGGGCCCCTGCATCTTATGGCAGTTGGACGTGGAGAATGTATCCATGGGGGCCTTATTGGGGAGGTGGAATAAGTTGGAATTGGGGGTACAACTGGGGATGGAATTCTTGGTATTATCCTCATTACCATCATTATCATGGCTATTATCCTCATTCGGGTCATTGGAACTATCCTTATTATCGGAATACGTCATACAGCCATGGAACATTAGGCCGAAACAACGGTCGTAATATGGGGACGTCTGTGTCAACAGGAGGTTCCCGCCAGAATAACCGGAATCAGGGAACTGTTTCTTCCGGAAACGGTTATAGGGGAAATGGCAATAGTTCGGGAACGATTTCCTCCGGAACAAGAGGACGCGGCGGAAATACGACCGGGACTATCGGTTCGGGTACGACGACAAGACCCGGGGTAAATGAAAGCTCTGCAAACCGGGGACGTCAGCAAGGTGTAACAACCAACCGGGGTGGTAATTTAGATACTCCTATAAACGGAGATAATGCAACTATTATGAATAATGGCCGTGGTTCAGGAACGTCGGTAACACGTCCGTCTACAGGTACGGCAAGTCCTTCGGGAAGCTCGGGAACCCGTGGCAGGACTGGTATTAATAGCGGGAATTCTTCGGGAGAACGTTATTCTGCACCATCCGGAACTTCTCGAGGGCGGTCTTCTTACGGTACAGGTTCTTCTTCGACAGGACGTTCTTCTGGTTATACGAGAGGTTCGTCGCCTTCGGGCACGAATAACAGGAATTCGTATTCGGCTCCTTCGTCACGCCAGTCCAGCGGGAGTAGTTATAATAGCGGAGGAAGCCGGAGTAGCGGAAGCAGCCGGGGTAGTAGCCGCGGTCGATAATGATATGTTAATTTAAGATGTATATAACAATGAAAAAGATATATGTAGCTTTGTTAAGCGCTTTTTTCTGCCCCTCCTTGTTATTGGCACAGGGTGCAACAGACGCATTTAATATTTCTCAAACCGATTTGAAAGGTACTGCCCGTTTTATGAGTATGGGCGGAGCCTTTGGTGCTTTAGGCGGAGATATAACTACCTTGATCCAAAATCCCGCTGGTTTGGGTGTTTATAGAAATTCCGAACTGGCTGTTACACTGGACTTTTCCAATCAGTCGACAGGAAATAAAATAGATGGTTTCAATAGTACCGACAACCGTTTTAAATTCAGTTGCAATAATTTTGGCTATATCGCGGCGATCAATCTTAATTCCGACGTTTCTCCATATATCAATTTCGGTGTTTCTTATAATCGGACTAAATCATTTGAACGCACCTACCAGGGATATTATGGAAGTCTAAATACTTCGATGTCTAATTATATCGCCAATGTGACAAATGGTATTTCTGCAAATGACCTGGGCTATGACTTGGACAGCAATGGTAATCCCGTTTATAATGGAGGCTATGACCCCTATGGTAATGCTCCCTGGTTAAGCGTTTTAGGTTATAATTCATTTCTTATAAGTCCGACTGCGGAGGATAATACATTATATGACGGTATATTTTCCAGAGGCAGTTCTACTGGTTCCGGAACATACCGGGCGCGTGAAAGAGGTGACATTAGCGAATTTTCATTCAATTTCGGTGGAAATATTTATGATGTGTTGTACTATGGTATTGGAGTTGGAGTTACAAATTTCGACTATCGTTTAGAATCCAATTATAGCGAAAGAATAAATAACGGTGTTATTTTGGGAAGTGAAAAAGAAGTGGTTTCCGGGGAATATAATATTGCTAACCGGTTGGTTATGGATGGTAACGGAGTTAATTTCAAGATGGGAGTTATATTACGACCGATAGATAATATCAGGCTCGGTTTTGCATTTCATACTCCTACATATTATACCATGACGAACCGGATGGGTGTAAGCAGTGCCTATAATTTCGGAAAATCGTATCAGGGAGTTCAGCCTAATTCTGCCGTTCCTGTTTTGGAAGATGCGTATGATTATGATTTTCAGTCTCCCTGGCGTTTTATAGCCAGTGCCGCATATTTATTTGGCCGCAGGGGATTAGTCAGTTTTGATTATGAATACACCAACTATCCGGGCATGTCATTGGATTCGCATAATTATGATTATAGGAATGAGAATAACGATATAAAGATATATTATAAGAGCGGTAGTACGTTTCGTGTAGGTGGAGAATACAGATTGACCAATCAGTTAAGTTTACGTTTAGGATATTCATATCAAACTTCCCCCGTAAAGCAGCAGGTTCTGAATGGAAGAGAGATTGTATATACGAGTGGAACGAATACAGCCTATACGCTGGATCGTAGTATTCAATATTACACAGGCGGTTTGGGATATCGTTTTTCTAACTTATATCTTGATTTGGCCTATATATTCCGTTTACAAAAGCAAGATTTTCTCCCGTTTTCAGGAACCTATGATTATAGAAACCATTGGGATGCGCCCGAAGTTGGCAAGCTGACCAGTACTACAAACAGCTTTGTATTCACCTTAGGATTTAAATTCTGAAGATAAAAAATAATCTGGTAGGAGCGGTTAAAGAGGTTAGCCGCTCTTTTTTTGTAAAAAGTGAAAAGATTTTGATATATTTGAAAAAGAAACTTCGAAATAACTTATTATGGCCGAAAGTTGGGAAATAGATATTGATAATAAGGAATTTAAGGATGCGTTGAGCCTGATACAATTTACTTCGCAATCGGTTTTTTTGACGGGAAAGGCCGGGACGGGAAAGTCGACGTTTCTAAAATATATATGCGCTCATACGCGAAAGAAACATATTATATTGGCTCCTACGGGAGTGGCGGCGATAAATGCCGGCGGCAGTACGATTCATTCATTCTTTAAAATGCCCTTCAGGCCTATTTTACCGGACGATCCTGATCTGAGTCTGACGAACGGGCGAATATTCGAATTCCTTAAATACACTAAAAAACATCGTCAGTTGATTCGGGAAGTTGAGCTGGTCATTATAGACGAGATATCTATGGTCCGGGCCGATATGGTTGATTTTATAGATCGGGTATTACGTGTTTTCTCAGGTAACATGAGGCTGCCTTTCGGTGGAAAACAATTGCTTTTCGTCGGGGATATTTTTCAATTAGAGCCGGTTGTGACATCCGATACCAGGGATATTCTGAGCCGGTTTTACAAAAATGCGTTTTTCTTTTCGGCACGTGTCTTTTCTGAAATATCATTGGTTCCCATAGAACTGAGAAAAGTTTACCGCCAGAGCGATGAGCGTTTTGTTCATCTATTGGATAAGATAAGGAGCAATACGGTTTCCGATACGGAGCTGAAAGAGTTGAATAATCGTTATAAACCTATGTACGAGCCTGTTGTCGATGATTTTAGTATAACTCTTGCTACGCGTCGTGATCAGGTAGATTATATAAATGACAAACGCTTGTCTGAACTGGATGAGGACAAATATTTTTTCGAAGGAGAAATTAAGGGCGATTTTCCGGAAGGAAGTTTGCCTACACCTTTGGAGCTTGAACTGAAAAAAGGAGCCCAGGTCATTTTTATCAAAAATGATACCGAAAGGCGTTGGGTGAACGGTACGGTAGGTCTTATATCGGATATTGCCGATGACAGGATATTCGTCGTGCTTGAGACGGGAGAGGAATATGAGGTAGAACGGGACGTTTGGGAAAATATACGTTATACTTATAATGAAAAAGAAAAACGTATTGAAGAAAAAGTTCTGGGAACGTTTATTCAGTTTCCGTTGCGTCTGGCGTGGGCCATTACTGTACATAAAAGCCAGGGACTGACATTTAACCGGGTGATCGTCGATTTTACCGGTGGAGCTTTTGCAGGAGGCCAGACCTATGTGGCGTTAAGCCGTTGCGTATCACTGGAAGGGATTGTTCTGAAAAAGGAGATTACGCCGCGGGATATTTTTATAAACCCTGAGATTGTTAAGTTTAGCCAAAGTTTTAATGACCGTCAGTTAATAGAACGTTCTTTGAAACTGGCACAGGCCGACCGTCTTTACAAAGAGGCATCCTTCAGTTTTGACAAAGGTGATTTCGATGCGTTTTTACGTCAGTTTTTTGAAGCTATACATTCCCGCTATGATATAGAAAAGCCCAACATAAAACGTTTTATCCGGAAAAAGTTAAATATTATTACCCGGCTTAAAGAAGAGAACCGTATGTTACGCGAAAAATTATATTCCCGTCAGGAAATGTTGCAAAAGTATGCGTACGAGTATTATCTGTTAGGAAACGAATGCATTACGAAGGCTCACGATACCCGGGCGGCACTGGCCAATTTTGATAAAGCGTTATCGCTGGATCCTATGCTGGTCGATGCCTGGGTACGAAAAGGTGTTACTTTAGCAGATGTGGGCGAATATAACGAGGCAGCAGGGTGCTTTAATGAAGCAGTGAGACTGAGCCCTCGATATTTTAAAGCTCTTTATAACCGGGGAAAACTGAGATATAAACTGGAGGACTTTGACGGTGCTGTTTCGGACTTAAGCAAATCGGTGGATTTGAAACCGCAGAACGCTACAGCTCATGACCGTTTAGGAGACGCGTTTTCTAAATTGGGTAATGTGGATATGGCTACGCGCCATTGGGTGATAGCCGAGACGCTACGTGAGAATAAACAACGTAAATAAAATAGGGAACCATGAATGTGAAGTTAAAAAAAGGATTAAAAATTACAGGTATTATTTTGGCCGTAGTTATTGTACTTATGTTGCTCCTTCCTTTTGCATTTAAAGGGAAAATAGTGGATGTCGTAAAGAAAGAGGCCAATAAAATGCTTAATGCGAAATTAGATTTTGAGGAACTTGATTTGAGTTTTTTCAGACATTTTCCTAATGCTTCCGTTGAATTAAATGGCCTTTCCCTGTCAGGTATCGGCGATTTTGAAAATGATACGTTGATATCCGTAAAGTCTGTTGAAATGGCTGTTGATCTTCTGAGTTTATTCGGAGATCAAGGGTACAAGGTAAATTATATCGTATTGGATGAACCTTCGGTAAAAGCGGTAAAATTACAAGATGGCAGGGTAAACTGGGATATTATGAAGCCGGATACGGCTTCGGTTCAGGAAAAGCCGGATACGGTGTCGTCTTCTTCTTTTAAATTGAAGTTAAAACAATTTAAGATCAAAAATGCGACGATCGCCTATGTCGATGATTCGACAAAGATGCAGTTCTATACACGAGATTTAGATTTGAAGTTATCTGGGGATATGTCCTCCGATGTGACCGATATAGACAGCAAGTTGTCATGTAAAGATATTTACTTTTCTTTAATGAACGTACCTTATCTTAAAAATGCATCTGCCGAAATGAAGCTGACGGTAAATGCCGATTTCTCTGAGGATAAATATACTTTTAAAGAAAATTCCATCAAATTGAATGCGATAGAATTAAATCTTGACGGATGGCTGGCGTTGCTGGACGATGGAATGGATATGGACATAACCTTGAATACGCCTAAGATACAGTTCAAAGATATCTTATCATTGGTCCCGGCTATATACCAGAATGATTTCGATAAATTGAAAACATCGGGAAATATCGAATTAAATGCATTTGCAAAAGGGCGTATGGCGGCTGATGTATTACCTGAATTTGATATATCGTTGCAGGTAAAAGACGGAATGTTTAGCTATGAGGGGATGCCGAAAACCGTCGATCATATTGTTATCGGTTCCCGGATATATAATCCCGGAGGTATTGCCGACAGAACGACTATATCGGTAGATAATTTCAGTTTTAGTATGGCGGGTAACCCTTTTAAGCTGACTTTGTTTGCGAGCACTCCCGCAAGCGATCTGAATTTTAAAGCGACAGCGTCCGGAACTTTGAATCTTAATCTGGTAAAAGATATATTTCCTTTAGGTGATTCCATTCAGTTAAACGGGATTATACATTCCGATTTACGATTTGCCGGAAAAATGTCCGATATAGAAAACGAACGTTATCAAAATATACAAGGGGAAGGGAATTTTACGGTAACTGATATGGTATTGACTACTGTTCAGTTGCCCAAACTGGAGATACGAGAGGCTGTAGCAACGGTAACTCCCAGGGCCATGACATTATCGTCTTTCGATGTCATATTAGGTAAGAGCGATATACAGGCAAAGGGAACATTGTCTAATTATCTGGCTTATTTTCTCAAAGACGAGTTGCTTACAGGAACACTGACGGTTACATCTACTCTTTTGGATTTGAATGAGCTGATGCAGGATGGCACAGATGCCGCAGCTCCCGAAACCCGGCAAACGGACTCTTCGACGGTCATGAGTGCTTTTGAAGTTCCTAAGAACCTGAATTTAACTATGAATGCCGATCTGAAAAAAATCTTGTTTCAAAAAATGATACTGACCGATGTTACCGGGAGATTATTCGTGTCGGGGGGAACTGTGCGTATGGCTCCTATCGGCTTTAATGCTTTTGGAGGCAAGGTTCTGGCTAACGGTTCTTACAGTACTGCCGTGAATGCTTTGAGGCCTGTTGTCGATTTCGATCTCAAAGTAAGCCGGGCATCGTTCGAGCAGACTTTCGAACAATTGGATATGATCCAAAAGATCGTCCCGATATTCTCCAAAACAGGAGGAACTTATTCGGTTGATTTTAAAATGAACATGCCGTTGAATAGTGAAATGTCGCCCGAATTGAATGATCTTACGGCGAAAGGTACTTTACAATCGAATGATATTAAATTGCAGAATATCGAGATATTCGGTCAATTGGCTTCTTTACTTAAAAATGATAAATTTAAAAATATAGAAGCGAAAGATATAAAGATTTCATTTACTATTGAGGACGGAAAATTACAGACTTCTCCTTTCGACCTTAAGTTCGGAAATATAAATATCAATTTTTCGGGGATGACGGGGCTTGACCAGACAATAGATTATGTGGCGAAAATAACTTTACCATCGGGTACTGCCGGAGGAATGTTGAGTAGTTTTTCCGCTCATATCGGAGGAACGTTCGCTAAACCGGCTTTAAAGCTGAATGCTGCGGATGCGGTGAAAGATGCCGTCAAATCAACGGTCGCTTCCAAATTATTAGGTGCAGATAACCATGATATAGAAGCCCAGAAAGAAGCGATACGAAAGAAAGCGGAAGAAGCAGGTAATAAACTTGTAGAGACGGCAAGAACAGAAGGCGATAAATTGATAGAAAAGGCGAAAAATCCGTTGGCGAAGATCGCCGCCCAGACAGCTGCTAAAAAGTTGTTGGAAGAAGCCGAAAAACAGGCTGGAAAATTAAAGGAAGAAGCCGAAAAAGTAATTGAAAAAGAATACGGCCCGCAGTCATAAAATAAAGCGGGAATAAGTATAAATACGGCGTAACCTAAATAAGACCGACGGTTACGCCGTATTTTTAAATTAAAGTTAAGTTCCTGTGTTAAAGGTTAAACCAACTGTACCTCTTCGTTGTTTTATAGGGGAAACCGAAAAGATAGGACTTATGAAAAAACTGATTTATATTATCTGTATACTTTTAACAGGTATGTGGGTCTCTTGTAGTAGCGAAGAATCGTCTTCCCTGAATAGCAACGTGCCGTTTTATCAGAGTCTGGATGTAGAATATTATGTGAGTAAGAATAAGACCAAAGCATCTGCTAATTTTAATAAGTACAATGCGCTTGGCGATAATATACAATTGACAGGGATCTCTTCAATTAAATTCAATAATGACAAACCGAATTATGTGAATATTGCTCCTTTCTTTTATACCTATTCGTTCAACGGACTGGACGATATAACATTCCGTTTCACCCGTAACAGAAATGAAGTATATATTAATACAGTGTCCATAAAAGATATAGAACCTATAGATTTTCCTGCCGGATTTAATGATATAGATGTAAATAAAAAAGTGGATTTCAGATGGATCGGATCGCCTGTCGGAAAAAAAGAGGAGGTTCAGATCCGAATTGTGACGGCGGAGGGAGAATATAATTTTTATGACGACACTGTGGGAGACGATTTTATTCGTCTTGCTTTGCCTAAATCTGTAGATAAAGGAGATGTGACAGTTTCTCTTACCCGTATTAGAAAAATGGCATTGAAAGAAGCAGAGAGTGCCGGAGGAGAAATAAAAGTCTCATATATCCGTGATAAAGATATTCGTTTAAGATGAACAAGATAATATATTTTTCCCGGGATAGTTTGTGCATCGATTAATTTCTTATTTTTGTACGGTTAATCAAATATCAGCACATATGCTATGGAAAAAGGAAATGCTACCTCGCTTTTTCATTATACGAATACTTTTGAAAATCTTACCGGTATTCTTCGTAAAGGTTTTTTGCCTAATTATTGCCGGGAGGTGATGCCGGACGGAAACATATTAGGTATTCCCATGGTATCTTTTTGTGATATTCCCCTTACCAGAGCGGGCGAACATAGGAGCCGCTATGGTAAATTTGCCGTAGGTCTGGGTGAGAAATGGGGTACTATGCAGGATTTAAATCCTATTTTGTATATAAAATCCGCTCATTTAAAAAGTAGTATGCAAAGCCTGGTCCTGTCTATGGAAAATTCAAGGATGCTCAGACATGAAAAGATAGAAGAACTGCGTCATGATCCTAAGTACAAAGATATCTTTGTCGGGTTTTCAGATGCCTTGAATTCTTCGGAGCTGCTTAAACTAATTGACGAGAAGGACAGACATCTCTTTTCCTTCATAGGAGAATCTGTAGATGTGAGTACTCTGCATCAGATGCAGGGATACATGAAATTACATTCTTTTACCGATGATAAAGGCCGGGTAATTTATAATTACGATGACAGGGAATGGCGTTATGTCGTATCGGGAAGTAGTGAGAAGGAACGATGGCTCAGGGGTGAGAACGAATATAACAATTGGAGAGGAAAGACAGATAAGCCGAAACCCCGTTCGACGTTCGCTCCCTTGCGTTTTACAGCACACGATGTCCAATACATTTTGGTAGAAAAAGAGTCGGAGTCGTTGAAACTGATAGATGCGGTAAACCGCATGAAAACGATTGGCGGGAATGAAGTAGCGGATGATTCGGATCGTCAGTTATTACTTACTAAAGTATTGAGCGTAGAACGTCTTTCCAGGGATTTTTGATGAAGTTGGGCTTTCTTTTGTAGTAGTTGCGACCGGCTTGGAAACATTGCAACCAGGTTGCATTCCTTTATCCTTACTTTTGTTCCGGAATTAAAAGAAAGGAAAGAGGATATGAGCACTTGTAGTTGTCATACACATTATCATGCCGAAGAAAATATTATTTGCGGGATTAGAAATTATTTGCGGTCCGTATTATCCGGTATCATGCTTGTGTTGGGTATAATAGCCGGTAAATTGGAACCGGAGTGGCTCGATAATTCGTTATTATATTTTACGTGGTATCTTTTGGCCTATCTCCTTGTCGGAATGCCGGTTATGAAGGAAGCGGCCGAAAGTATTCGGAACCGGGATTATTTTAGTGAATTTACGTTGATGTGTATTGCTACGATAGGGGCTTTCTATATCGGTGAATATCCCGAAGGCGTAGCGGTAATGTTGTTTTATTCCATTGGAGAATTATTTCAGGAAAGAGCGGTAAACAAGGCTCGTCGAAATATAAAAGCATTACTGGATGTGCGTCCGGATACAGCTACGGTATTACGGGACGGTAAGAAAATAGAGGTATCCCCTTCTGATGTGAGAATAGGGGAGGTATTGGAAATAAAGGTGGGAGAGCGTGTACCTTTGGACGGGAAAATGCTGAACGGGGAAGCATCATTCGATACCTCGGCTCTTACAGGCGAAAGTATGCCTCGAGAAATACAGGCAGGAGAGGAGGTATTGGCCGGAATGATTGTTGCCGACAGAGTCGTGGAAATAGAGGTTGTACGTTCTTATGAACAAAGTGCGCTGGCCCGTATACTGGAATTGGTCCAGAATGCTTCGGAACGGAAAGCCCCGGCAGAACTGTTCATACGAAAATTTGCCCGTATTTATACTCCGATTGTGGTTGTTTTGGCTTTTCTCATTATTCTGTGTCCGCTTTTGTATTCACTTGTTCAGCCTTCTTTCGTGTTTGTTTTTGACGAATGGTTATATAAAGCTTTAGTCTTTCTGGTAATTTCTTGTCCTTGCGCTTTGGTCATAAGTATTCCGTTAGGATATTTCGGTGGAATAGGGGCGGCCTCCAAACAAGGGATATTGTTTAAAGGAGGAAATTACCTGGATGCTATAACAAAAGTCAATACGATAGCTTTTGATAAGACCGGAACTTTGACAAACGCCCGGTTCGATGTGAAGGAAGTACATGCTGCCGAACCGTATGATGAAGTAGAATTGGTTTCCATGATCGCAGCAGCCGAAAAGTCAAGTAATCATCCGATTGCTAAGGCTATTATGGACTATACGGTTTCCAGAGGAATCAAGGTGGGAGAAAGTACGGCTGTAAAAGAAATGGCCGGTTACGGGTTATCGGCAAACATCGCTTCACAGGAAATACTTGTCGGCGGACTGCGGTTATTACAGATGAACCGGATCTCATATCCCGCTTCCCTGGATTGTGTACCTGAAACGGTCGTGGCTTGTGCTGCAGGCGGAAAATATGCCGGTTATATTCTTTTGGCAGATGACATGAAAGACGATGCTGCCGATACGGTTAATGAATTAAAAAAATTAAAGATTGGTAATATTGAAATATTATCGGGGGATAAACAAGCTATTGTTTCTAAATTAGCTGAGAATTTAGGAATAGCACATGCTTATGGAGAATTGCTCCCGGAAGGAAAGGTGAAACATCTGGAATCATTGAAGGCGGATAAAACGAGTAATATAGCGTTCGTGGGGGATGGGATCAATGATGCGCCGGTATTGGCGGTCAGCCATGTAGGTATCGCTATGGGTGGCTTAGGCAGTGATGCTGCTATAGAGACGGCAGATGTAGTTATCCAGACCGATCAGCCCAGTAAGGTAGCTACCGCTATTCGGATAGGGCGGATGACCAGGAGCATTATCTGGCAAAATATAGCTTTGGCTTTTGCGGTCAAACTGACGGTTCTGATTCTGGGAGCCGTTGGTCTTGCTACTATGTGGGAAGCTGTATTTGCCGATGTGGGCGTTGCTCTGTTGGCGATTCTGAACGCTATACGCATACAGAGAAAAAAAATTAAATAAAGATAAGACAATATATAAATCGAGACCTATGAGCGATATATATTTAGACCGGTTGAACCGCAGGGAAATAAAGCCGACGGCCATGCGGCTGCTGATTCTTCGGACAATGATGCAATTCGAACGGGCATTTTGTCTGCTCGATCTTGAAACAGAGTTAGATACGGTAGATAAATCAACTCTTTCGAGAACGATAACTTTGTTTCTGAAACACCGGCTTATACATTGCATTGACGATGGTTCTGGCTCGCTTAAATATTCGGTATGCGGTAATGATTGTGATTGTTCTTTAAACGATTTACATGCTCATTTTTGCTGCCAAAAATGTCATAAAACATTTTGTTTCAGAAGTATTCATGTTCCTACGGTCGATTTGCCACAGGGTTTCACCGTAGAAAGTATCAATTATGTTCTTAAAGGATTGTGCAGCGAATGTTCCCGGAAAATAAACGCAACTGAATAATCATTCTTTTTCTGAAGATTCAAGATCGGTGAACCAATAAGTGAAAACTTTCTCACTGCCGTCTTCCATCTTAACAGGAAAGGAGTCCGATCGGGGTTCTCCGAGAGAATAATCGACCGGATACCTGAACATGCCGCCCGCATAGCAAAATGTATGATACTCTCCGTTCTCTCCGCATGGATCGGTATCTGCAGGCAGAAGGTTTATTAATTCCCGGTCTATATGTTTCCCTATGAAATTTTTGTCGAGCTTATCGGCTGTAGTGGTAACAATAATAGTACGGAGCCCGGATGCAAGAAATTCCTCCATGACATCCGAAGACGATTTGCCCCATAAAGGTTCTACTACCGAAATCCCGAAGGGGGCTAATTGTTTTTCCCTGTATTTTTTTACATCGTGGAGAAATATATCTCCGAAAATAAAATGTTTGATACCCAGTTTTTTAAAATGCAGTATTGCATTTTTCATTGCCTCTTCGTAACCGTTTATTTCACCGTCAGGTTCGAGAATGAGCGGATATAACGGAATACCTATGCTTTCGGCCTGCGAATATAAAAGGGAAAGGGGAATACCGTGCATGGACGAGCGTTCTGTTTGCTTATTGACGGTAGTCAGTAAAGCGATAACCTCATATTCGTAACCTTGTAATATTTTCCATAAAGCCAGGGCCGAATCTTTTCCGCCGCTCCAGTTGAATACGGCTTTTGGCGGCCGGATGGATTTTTTTATATCTTGCAGACAATCGGGACACAGGCAATCGTTATATAGGGAATCTATATAATTTTTCTGACAATAGTTTAAAGATACCGATGTACACTGGCACCGGGATATTTCATTATGACGGCACTCGAAATGCTTACCGCATCTGGGACAACTTTTTTTCATAAAGAGCTTATTTGCGTCAAAGATAAATGATATTCATAAATCAGAAGAATGATCTCTGTTTTTTTAGCGATAAGATAGAAGTAATAGCCGGAAAATTTTGTATTTTTACAGAAACGGTAATGAAACATATATGAATAAGATAAATGAAAGTGTACTCCGGCATATCGAAGAGGATAGCTGGTCGGAAAATGATATTTATAAAATGCTCGGGAAAGCCTGTGAAGATATTTCTTATGATCTGTTTTCCGAGAATGTTTCGGGCAGATTATTGTGCGAACCTGTTTTTGAAAGAAAAGCACCAAAACGTAAGCCTAAATATTATTATCAATTGCAGGGATTTACGTTTTGGAAAAAAATAGAACCGGAGATATATCATTTTATTTGTTACGATAAAAGACCGAGAGAATGGGTGAATGAATTGATATCGGGGGATATTCGAAATTTAGCGGTGGGAATTATATCGGCATTGACCGCAAAATATGATATAGCGATGGGGATAGCTGTGCCGATTGCTGCTTTGATTATAAAAAAGCAAATAATCCGTTTTTGTGAAATAGATATTCCTTATGAGAAAGGGCATGAATCGAATATAAAGGAACTCTTAGGAAAAAAAGATGAGGATGTATGAATGCTGTATTACGGTATCCTTTTTTGACGTCGGTTACCGCAGTATAATTCTTCTTCGAATGAACTTATATATTTGAAACCTCTGCGGCTGTAATAGTCATTTAGTTTTTTATTATCTTTCTGACAGTCTATACGTAATAGAAATATATTCTTTTTTCTGGCTTCGTTTTCACAGAAACAGAGAATATCGTCACCTACCCCCCGGTGATGGATGTCCGATACGAAATTGTGGATATATAAAGCTTTTTGTCCGTCATTCCACCGTTCATCATAATCAAATAAAGTAAATGCTCCGATAACCTGGCCGTCCGTTTTTACTGTATATAATTGTCCGTTCGAGATTACCCTGTGGAAGTATTCGTTTGTGAACCGCGATAGATAATCTGTCCGGTTCCACTGCTCGATATTGTTTTCATTCATCCACTCTATGCGTGCCCGTATAAGTGAAAGAATACTTTGCAGGTCGTGAATAACGGCCCGTTGTATGGTGCGCGAAGGTACTCTTTTCATTACATATATTTTCCGGCGAAGTAAAAGTCCGGAATTTTTCTTTTTAGAAAGATTCTATAATGATATCTTTAGCCTGTAATCCTTCTATATTTTTTGCGAATGAGTTGAAATGTTTCGATGCTGCATGAAAATCCATGGCAGCCTGGTCTTTATATTCTTCGTAGAAAATAAATTGTGCAGGATTCTCAGGATTCTGATAAAGGGTATAGCTTATATTTCCTTCCTCTTTCCGGGTATTGCCGACAAGAGTTTCTGCGATTGATAAAAATTCGTTCTCTTTGCCCTTTATCACTTCAATACGGGCTACAATAGTTTTCTTTTCCATTTTATTTATTCCGGTTTTCAGTAGATGGGAGCAAAGATATGAAAAATTATAACGGGATTGTATGTTAACGGTTATCTATGAAAAAGAAAATTTTTTCAGAACAAAAATGAAATAGCATCGTTCTACCCATATCGGATCGGTAACTTACATGTAATAAATTAAGATATGGAAATATTGACAATGCTTGCTATTATATCGTTACTATTGTCTTTAATGTCGGCGATAAAGATATGGTTGGATTTAAAAGAGCATACACAGCCTATGAAAATAATGAATGTCGTGTGGCCTTTGACCGCATTATGGAGCGGTTTAGCAGGCTTATGGGCTTATAATTCATTTGGCAGGACATCCTGTGTTTCAATGAAAATGGATAATGGCGATATGAATATGCCGGAGATGAAAGATGAAAGACCTTTTTGGCAGAAAGTTACTTTGTCGACTTTTCATTGCGGAGCGGGCTGTACGCTGGCGGATATCATAGGAGAATCTGTAGGTTTTAAATTCTTGTCTTTACTGGGGTTGGATGGGATTGTTTGGATGTGGAGTCTGGATTATCTCCTGGCTCTTATTATAGGTGCTTATTTTCAATACGCGGCTATTCGGCCCATGTTGTCCCGTTTATCGGCAGGGAAAGTATTCATAAAGGCACTCCGTATCGATTTTCTTTCACTAACGAGCTGGCAGATCGGTATGTATGTCTTTTCATATATAATTCTTTTTGTTCTGATGCCTCAGCCGTTAGCTCATAATACATGGACTTTCTGGTTCATTATGCAATTAGCTATGTGTGTCGGTTTCTTTTTCTCTTATCCCGTGAACTGGTTTTTGATCAGAAAAAATGTGAAACCGTCCATGTGATTATTGAGCCGGGAGCGGATTATTTTTTGTCTTTAAGAAAGTACATCGTATTCTGATGTTTTTTATTTTTACAAAAAAATAAAAGCAATGAATAACTTTACTTTTTATAGTCCTACTGAATTTGTTTTCGGGAAAGGCAGGGAATATGAGACTGGAGCGTTGGTTCGAAAGTACGGATCAAAAAAAGTTATGATCGTATATGGAGGCGGTTCTGTTGTTCGAAGCGGATTATTGGAACGGGTAACGGGCGTTTTGAAGTCGGCCGGAGTGGAATATTGTTTAATGGGAGGTGTTCAGCCGAATCCTATAGATACGAAAGTATATGAGGGTATTGCGATATGCCGGAATAAAAACGTTGACATGATACTCGCCGTAGGTGGGGGTTCTGTTATTGACACAGCCAAGGCAATAGCCGCCGGAGTTTTATATGACGGTGATTTCTGGGATTTCTTTGCAGGTAAGGAAAAAGTAACCCGGGCGTTGAAAGTGGGTGTGGTGCTTACCATTCCCGCTGCAGGTAGCGAAGGTTCTGGCAATACGGTTATTACGAAAACGGATACGCTGCAGAAATTAAGCTTGCGCGTTCCTGAAGTGCTCAGGCCTGTTTTTGCTGTTATGAATCCGGAATTGACCTATACACTTCCTGCTTTTCAAACAGCATGCGGAGTTGCCGATATGATGGCTCATATCATGGAACGTTATTTCACGAATACGCAGGATGTGGAAATTGCCGACCGGTTGTGTGAGGGCACTTTATTGACGATTATAAAAGAAGCGCGTATTGTAATGGAATATCCGGGTAACTATGGAGCAAGGGCTAATTTGATGTGGGCGGGAACGATAACCCATAACGGCACTTGTGGGGTAGGATGTGAAGAAGACTGGGCATCTCATTTCTTGGAACATGAGGTCAGTGCGATTTACGGTGTAACTCACGGAGCCGGACTTGCCGTTCTTTTTCCGGCCTGGATGACCTGGATGGCGGAACATAATGTAGATAAGATCGTTCAGTATGCTGTGCGGGTGTGGGGTGTGCCGGAGGAGGAAAATAAAAAGAAAGTTGCATTAGAGGGGATTCAAAGATTGAAAGAGTTTTTCGTATCATTGGGATTGCCCGTTACATTCAAGGAATTGGGAATAGATAACCCCGATATATCCCGTTTAGTCGATAGTCTTCATAGGAATAAAGGCGAATATGTAGGCAATTATGTAAAATTGTCCCGAAAGGATAGCGAAGAGATTTTCAAAATGGCTTGCGTTATATAAAGCTTACTTTTGTCCATAAAGAGAACGCCGTTTTGATTTTTTTCAAAACGGCGTTCTCTTTATGGGGTTATTTTACTTTTATTTTTTCTTTCCCTGATTTGCGACTGCTTCCATCAATTTTTTTATTTCTTCCGGATCACCAAGAAAATAATCTTTGGTAAGATTAAGGTCATCGTCAAATTCAAATACGTATGGAATGGCTGTGGGAAGATTGAAATTCACTATATCTTTATCTGAAATATTTTTAAGATGTTTAATAATTCCTCTGAGGCTGTTACCGTGAGCGACTACCAATATATCGTCCGCTGTTTTCAGGTTCGGAAAAATGATACATTTCCAGTAAGGCATTATCCGGTCGATGGTATCTTTCAATGACTCGGTGCGGGGAAGTTCGTTATCGGGAACTTCTTTATACCGTATGTCCTTTGCCGGATTTCTTGGATCATCTTCGGTCAGTGCTTCCGGGGCTATATCAAAACTTCTCCTCCATTGTAAAACTTGTTCATCGCCGTAGCGGGCTGCTGTTTCACTTTTGTTCAGTCCCTGCAGGGTACCGTAATGTTTTTCGTTCAGTCTCCAGCTTTTTTCTATAGGTATCCAGTCTTCGTTCAGCTCATCCAGAACGCAATTCATGGTTTTTACCGCTCTTTTCAGGTATGAAGTATATGCTTTCTGGAATGCAAATCCTTTTTCTTTTAATATTTTTCCTGCTTTGCTGGCTTCTTCCACGCCTTTTTCAGTAAGATCTACATCGGTCCATCCGGTAAACCGGTTTTCTTTATTCCATTCACTTTCTCCGTGCCGGAGCAATACGATTCTTTTCATATGATAATCTCCTATATGTTTTTATTCGGCTTTGTTATGTGATTCGCTTTTATGAAAATACGAATTTCCGATTTTAATTTTAAAATATCAATCATTAAAAACAGGTATTATTCGGTATTACCTATTATTTGACATATAAATGATAACGTATGAACTTTTTTATAGTTCTGTTTTTCGGTCAGGTTATGATTCTAACATTTATTTTGTGAGGCAGTCATAAGGTTTGTTTAGAATGAATATAAAATTTTCAGCAACTATAAAAAAGAAACGAGTGTTATTCTTTATATATCATATAAGATAAATAACGGATTATGGAGAAAAAAGAGCTGTTGACTACAGAAGCGGGACGACCTATTGGTGATAATCAGAATGTGGAGATCGCCGATAAGTCTATTGTACCCGGTGTGAGATTTTCTCCCGGCCGTACGTTACAGGGATGCCTGTTTATTTATTCCGGAGCCCAAGGACGTCTTATGGATAATATGACAAATGAGCTCTTACAAGTTCCTGAATTTGTCAGGATACGTGTTTTTTGCCCGTTTTTATCAGGCTGATAGGAAATGTAGTATGAGAATTGCCGATCTCCTGGATATTCGAAAGAATGCCCGATAACGGAGGTTAAGAAGCAGAAAGAGGATGATATGCGCATGGAATCCAAATAAAAGTAAATATAAATTTAAAATTGTAAGGTATGAGTTTTTTTTGGTATATTGTAATAGGTCTTATCGCCGGTTATCTGGCTGGTAAGATAATGAGAGGGGGCGGATTCGGCCTCGTTGTGAATCTGATAGTAGGTATTATAGGGGGTGTCCTCGGTGGCTGGGTATTCGGTCTTTTAGGTATTGCTACTACGGGTATAGTTGGAGGATTGATAACCTCGGTAATCGGTGCAGTCTTGTTATTGTGGATTGTTTCCCTGTTTTCTAAACCTAAAAATGGCTGAAAACTATTTTATACGAATATAAAAAAAGGGGATATTAATCCCCCTTTTTTATGTACATACATTTGAAATTATTTTTTTACCCATACAGATAGTTTCCCGCCCGAAACGGTGAATTTTCCATTACCGTTCTCATCAATAGTGACTTCATCTTTAATGTCTCCGGTTATTTCGTGCCAGATTTCTCCTTTTCTATTTTTACCCACATTCATTATTTTGTCGCCGTTGTCACCGTTAGACAAGAGAAGCGCGAGGCCGGAACCGGGATGTTCTTCATCTCCTGAGCGGACGAAGCCTACTGTATTCGGATGGTCAAAGTAGTCTTGTTGTTCTCCGTGGGCATATTTTTGCCGGGCATCGAGCAATATATCCAGAATAAGCCGGTGAGGAGATTTTTTGCCTTTTACTCCGTAATAATCTCCGTAAAAAATACAGGGATAGCCATTTTTCATGAGGAGTATGAGACCGTAGGCGATAGGTTTGAACCAGTCCTTGATTTGCGATTCCAAAGAGCTTCCCCGTTGAGAATCGTGATTATCGACGAATGTAACAGCCAGGTCGGGATGGTTAGTCACCAGCGTATCTTTTAGCAGATTCTGTAGATCATAATCTCTGCCTTGCTGTGATGCCGTGTACATATTGTAATGAAGGGGGACATCGAATAAGTCTACTTTATACTGAACATGAGACAGATATTCGTTGAGAGAATCGATATCGTTTTTCCAGTATTCTCCGACGGCATAAAAGTCATTGCCCCGGTTATTGCGTACCGCTTCCAGGAAATGTTTGATAAACTGGTCGTTGATATGTTTAATTGCGTCCAGACGCATACCGTCCAGATTTAGTTCATTAGATACCCATATACCCCATTTTTTCATTTCTTCTACAACTTCGGGATGATCGAAATCGATGTCGGCGAACATTAGAAAATCGTAATTCCCGTTTTCATTATCTACTCCTTCACTCCAGGCTTTTCCTTCACCTATGATTTGATAGATGCCTTTTTTATCATTAGCTTTATTATAGTCGGTACCAGAGAAATGATACCAATGCCATTTAAAATCGGAGTAGGTGTTATTCCTGCCGGGAAAATCGAATCCGGTCCATCCTTCTATTTCATAAGGTTCGCTTATCGATTCTTCTCTTTTTTCGGGATCAACTTCTTTGGCCATGAATTTTTCCGTGTAATCCGCTCCTGCCTTATGGTTCATTACGGCATCCAGATATACGCTTATCTGGTTTTTATGGAGTTCTTCTATCATTTCCTGTAATTCTTGTTTGTTTCCGTATTTGGTTCTTACGGTTCCTTTCTGGTCGAACTCTCCCAGATCATACAAGTCATACGTTCCGTATCCTTCATCTTCCTGTTTTAATCCTTTATAAGCCGGTGGAATCCAGACAGCGGTGATTCCTATCTTATGCAGATGTTCTGCATCGTCCTTTAGCTTTTTCCAGAATTTTCCGTCGTTAGGCAGATTCCATTCGAAATACTGCATCATTACACCATTTTCCATAATTTGCCGATTTTTATTTACATGATTAATTATTTTTCCTGTTGTTGTTAGAACACTTGACAGGATAAAAAGGTAAGTTGAGGAATGCTAAAAAGATGTAATATATTGATTTGTAGATATTAGGATGAAAACATACATGCTGTTTTGCAACCGGGCTTTATGATGTGTTTTCTTATTGAAATATTATGGGTACTGTTATAGATGGACAAACTAAAAAATATATATCGGAAATGAATGATGATGAGAAATGACGGAAAGAAGCGGTAGTTTATAAGATTTATCCGTGAAGTTTTAAAGATAGCAGCGGTGATGGATCGGCGACGGAGAGGGCCTGCGCTTTATTTAGGTAATGAAGACCAACTGCGAATGGCTGCATGCTATGGAAATGATAAACCGGAATATTATGTTTTATCGGCCAGGATGCTGTCTGCCTTTCTTCTGACTATGAGAGCTTTATTGGTTTGCCGGAGATGAGATAGAACTCGGTAATATCTTCTTGAAAAGAGAAGAGCTTTTTGGGGATTGTCCTGAATTTTTCGTCGCATACAACAGTTGCCGATACAGGGAAGAAAATATAGAATGGCAGTATCGTGTATTATAATTATGCAGGTATTATTCTCCTTGTGGAGAGAATAAAAATAAAGTTCCATCCATTCGAGGTATCACTGTGGATGTCGAGACGATAAAACTTTTTTAAAAAAGTGGCTTTGAGTCCGGGATCCATTTATTTTTGGAACAAAGTAATGCCGGTTTGTGTTTAATAGGGAAAAAAGAGCGGGTATTCGTTACCCATAAAAATAGAATGAAATGAAACAGATCATATCTTTAGGCCGGATATTTATAGGAATAGCTTATCTGATTTACGGTTATCTCCATTTTTCACAGATAGCGGTCGATGCCAATATGGTTCCGTCCGGTATAGGACCGAAAACTTTTTGGGTGATATTTATAGGCATCTGCTGGTGGGCAGTGGCTTTGAGTTTCTTTACCAATATCCTTACTCGCTTAAGCGGTTTCCTGGCATCCGTGTTACTTATCTTGGTTTTATTCTTTGTCGTATTACCCGATTTCGAATCTGTAAGCTCTTGGATATCTATAGCTTCAATCTTTGCTGTTATGGGAGGTTCCTTGCTTGTGGCAATGCAGGGAAACATGTGGCCGATTAAAAAAAATAGTAAAACGAAATGAACGATCCTCTTAGCCGGGATTTGTCTGGCTTCCTCTCGTTCCATCAAATATTTTATTCCGAACTTTATCGGGAAATTTATGTACGTGATGCTTCATATTTCAATATGAAGCCCAAAGTGATTGTACGGCCCGAAACAACCGATCGGGTGCACGGTTATTGTCGACAGCCTCCTGTCACAGAAGGGGAGTGACCTTCAGGGCCGGAGGAACGTTTTTGTGGAGGTAAGCTGTTTTATCAGTGTTCTCAAATGTTTCGTAATATCATAGAAAACTTATTTGCTTATTGAACAATGATTCCAATAAGATATTTACTTTTACAGAGAGGTATTTGACTCGATGGAAAAACACAGCAGACTAAGTTAGTTTACTCATTTCTATATCGTTACCCATTGCTCTTTCCCTTTCTTCTAAATATCTATTAATCGATAGATAAATTTAAATCTTCTGCAACCATACGGCTTTATCGTTTTTATATTGGCCTGTTGTTATCTAATGGCAATTATTCTCTGGATTTATTAAATTGTTTTTGGGTGATGATACCGTTTTTAATAAGTTCGTAGATTTTTCTTACGCTATCTTTGTCGTAATCTTTGTAATTTTCCCCGAACCGTTCCCGAACCTTATCGAGATCGTTCCAGTCTACGAGGCAGGCATGTTTTTTTCGTTTTTCATTTTTATTGACCGATGTATCAGCCGGAATTTCTTGTAAAGGCCATGTATCCCATTCGTTCGCGAAGAGAGTCGCATTCCAGTGGAGGTGTTCCCCTTTGGCCAAATTTATTAATCTTTCTTCTCTCAGTAAGGATAAAAATTCGTTTTCACTGTTCAGACTCCTGATTTTATTGTAGTCCAGTCCTGCCATTTCCAATTTTGTGTATAAATGCATGGCAGCCGATACGTTTGTCGTTTTCTTGATTTGACTCAGGTTATTCCAGGATATCCTGTCTTTTTCCTCTTTCTTTTGGTTATAATAATCATGTATTTTTTTTGCAGCGGCAGTTCTTTCTTCATCGACGATGATATCTTCTGTAAAAATATTTTCATAACAGCCGAAGATATGTATCGTATCGAATATCTGGGCGGATGTTTTCATAAATTCATAATCGGGATTGTCATGGACTTTTACCATGATAGGTATGTTCCTGTCTGTTTCTCTGGTTATGAAATGGTTTATGTCCATAGCTGTTCTTATATTCAGCATATCGTCTCCCAGGCAGATGACCAGATAATTCAATGTATTTATTTTTTTCTTTAATAATTCCCAGAATTCCGTGCAATGAATATCTGTATTACGGTAAGTGATATTATAGTGTTTGAGACCGGGATATCGGTTGAGAAAACTTCCTTCCTTGCAATCCATTTCTTTATCGATCACGGTCGCGTGGAAATCTTTTTTATAAAATTGTCCGAATTCGACCAGGGAACGCAAGACATAATTACCTGTCTCTCCGAATCCCAGTATCATAGTTTCAAAGCCCGAAAGAGCCATCGCCTTTTCAGTATCTTTTTCAATAAAATTCACGGGAGGATAATGCAGAACCAGTTCTGTTGCGGATAAACGGGAGGGATTGATTATATGGACTTCTATATTCTTGTTTTTTATTCTTTTATAAAATATATCGGTTATATAATCGCTATAACTTTTCAGGTATAAAACAACAGTTCCCGAAAAGTTTTTCATTTGGCCTATCTCCTCCAGTATTTTCAGTGCCGATTGTATATTGTAGTTTTCATCGTCCGACAATAAAAATAAATGAGTATCTCCCTTGATAATAAGTTTTTCCAGTCCGAGGCTTTTAAAAGTGGATTTGCCCGAGTACTCTTTGTTTATCAGTAAAGCGTCCGTTCTGCATATTCGTTCGAATGCCGTTTCTTTATTCTGTGAAATAGTTCCGTTGGTTCCGGGTTTAGATGAATTTATTTTATTCGATATTCTTTTATCCAGAAAAACGACAAATCTTTTTTTATCGTTTTTCAGTAAGTTTTTTCCTAATGTTGCGGATTCTTCGTTGATCCCGAAGAATATATAACTGTTAAGGGGATTCGATATTTTGAGCTTCAGTCTTGATATGAAGTGTTTTCCGAATAATTGTAGGATTACCATAAAACTTAACAGGAAAGCCGAGAGGTGTATGACAGCGAAGAAGAACATGTATGTTTTATTTTCATGCATGGCTTCCCGTACCTCCAGCAGGTCGGAATGTAAGAAGAACATGTGGAACGTGGACAGGAAAGAGCGGATAGCTAATGTGGTAAGCGATCCTGAAGTCCCGCCGTTCATATAACCGATGAAATAAATAACGAGCCCTCCGGCGGCCGTGAGAGGGATCAGTACCCTGTTCCTTAATTTAAGGAACGACTGCCTGTCTTTTATCAGGAATATACACAACAGGTATATTACCAGAAGAATACATATGGAAGGTATAAAATCTGTTAGAGAAATAGGATAGACTATTTCATGCGTTACGTTGGCAGTACTGTCGTTCATAATATTATTCATAGTTTCTTTTCTCCTTTTCGGTAACTATCACAGGAAGACATACAGATATGCACCGGTCGTATTCCCGGGCGTTTTTCCCTGTTTTATCCGGTTGTAATGTTTGATAGGGGCGAATGTCGTAATGTTTACGTTTTTTCTTGAATATATTTTTAAGCGATATATCCGCTTTTATTTCTTTTTGCTCGTCTTCTGTTACGGCGCTGTAACCTATAAGCAGTTCTTCCACATTCCATCGGTTGTGTTCTACTTCGGCCAGCAGTTCTATTTCATGTTCCGAGAATGTGCGTTCCGGATCAGTCTCCATTATATCTATTCCGAAAGAGTGTAATTTGGTCGGTATGGATTGGGCGTTATAAATATTAGACCATTTTTTCGCCACTTGCAGTTTATCCCATTCGCATTCTAATTCTTTTTGGGAGGGGAAATGTTCCGGACATTCCGAATGATTGTAGTAATAATCATAGATATAATTTATTCTTTTTGCGAATTCCAGATATTTATTTTTTGCTATATAGCAATCGTCCAGCATCCCGAAAGGATATAAATTCTTGTATTTATCCGAATCGGCAGAGGCCGCAGCTATATCGATGATAGATGAAGATGTCTTTTGATAGACAAGTACCGGTATCTGGTTCTCATAGATACTATCCGGCAAATAGAAACTGCATGCTATACTGGCAGGAGGATAATCGAAACAGACCGCTACGGTTACCAGGGCGTCTTTCTCCTGAGCCCAGTTTTTGATATGTTTTTGTAAGACAGGAGATTCTATTTTGCCTTGTACGAATCGCCATTCTATGTCGATGAAATCCCCCAGGTAATCGAATCCCTCGTTCCGGGGACATTCCGTAAATACGGATGCTATGCCGGTGTCCATAAAAAAAGACCGGGCCACATCGAACATATGCCTGTAATGGCTCTTGAATAAGAACATTTCCTGTTCTGCATGCTGGTCTATGAAAGTGATACGGGTCTTTTTCCCCCGGGCTATGAAATTCGGGAAATGGGCTATATGGGCGGCTTCGGTGGCCAGGGCTATGCCCATTGGTGACATGCCTATAATTATGAGATGAACATATTTCTCGGAATTTTCGGTGATGGGTTCTCTGTCGAGGAGAGGATAGGCCGTATTTCTTTTGTTCCGTTTGTCCGGTATCCATAATTTCTGGGCCCAGTCTTCATGATAATTAAAAGGAAAAAAGTCTATATGTTTTTTTATTGTGGAGCTCACATCGGCATACTGGAACATGGCAAACGTAGTCTGGAACTCGAACAGAACGTTGCATTTTAGTTTTCCGCTTTTCCCATCCTGTTTGCAAATGTCCGCGATCAAAGTAAGGCAGTCCATGTTTATGGAGTCATGATCGTATTCGTCTTTTTCCCCTAACAGGAATACTTCTTTCGCTTGGGTAATGCGGAGCAACTCCAGTTCTTCCCGGGAATCCCTGCGCGCATAAATGAAAGATACCCGTTCTTCTTCGTTCCCGTTCAGTTCCGAACGCAGTTCCAGCCGGGTTTCTTCTACGTTCCGGCTGGTCTGAAGTACGATATCGCAACCGTTATAATTGTTGTCCTTGCATAACTGCCGGATGAGGTGGGGAACCATAGGATCAAAGCCTATAATGACGATGTGATTTTTGAAACGGTATCGGATGGTTCCGTTGTTATATCTTCCTATTCTCCGTTCCATAATGTTGGAGATGGTCGATATTAGCAGCCCGCTCATGAAAATGGAACCCAGCAGGCTGATAATGACGACAAAAGGTTTGCCGCTCGAATTGATATACAGCTGGTCTCCCGGGTCGATGAAATGACAATATATTTGCCATAACAGGGACGGTTTTCCGTCTTCGCCTTCGATAGAGATGTCTTGTCCCATTAATGTCCCGAAAAGACCCAGCGACAAGAATATCAGGGCTGTGATCCCCAGCAGGAAGAATATCTGTCGCCACATGCCTCCTGAGATTATCCGGTCGATTGTACGGGAACTGAAAAATGAATATATATGTCGGTTCTTCATATTATTGTTTTCCGGTGTTACCGGTCTTTCTCTATTTTAAAACCGTGTTTCATTACGTACTGTAAAGTCGTTGTCGCCGTTTTACGGTCATATTCCCGTTCCGATTCCGGTAATTCTTCATAAGGAACCAGGCAGGGATGGGTTTTTAATTTATCATTACGTTCCGGGCCTTTTACCCAGCCTTCAGCTTTGCGGGAGGCTACCCATGTATCGTGCACGTTCTTTGCTATGTCGTCGATAAGTTCTGTCAGCTCTGGCGGCAAGGGCGTATTTTCGTCCGGTTGTGATACGGTTGTGTGGTTATTATTCATGAATTAATGAAATAAGTTGTTTAGAGATTCTTCGTTTTCTACGATATGTTTATCGAAATTCCCAACGAGATAATAGAATTGAGTATTGTCGAAAAGAATTAATTTGTCATATTTTTTTCCTTTTGATTCTCCTAATATTATTTTATCGTTTTCTTCCCGGGATAATATCTTGTATTTCTTTTTATTCAGCGATCCCAGAACCGTTTGGTATGTTTTGATTGCCTGCGGATCATTGCTGTTACATATGATTGCATAAACTTCCGTACAATAACTGAATATCTTAGCTTGTTTGGTGAGCTGATCCCACATATTTCCCGACTTTTTATTTAAATTTATCGTAGTTATATTTTCAATTTTAGTTAGTTTATTAAATATATCTATAGGGGAAAGATTTTCTTTCTTTTTCATCTCCGGTTCTTTTTTAATCCCGGTAGGACGTGAAGCTGTAATTTTTTTAGTATTGTCTTTTTCCCATTTCTTTGCCATGACCTTGAGTCGTTCGTAGTTTGTATCTGAAACATTAGCGGTTTTGAACTTGATTCCTAAGGTACGGGCATAGGAACCTATGCTATCTGTTCGTGAGCCGTCCGTGGTAAGATATAGATTCCGGAGAGTGAATTTTCTCTCAGGATAGTAAGTAATCAGGTTTTCGAGTCCGGACGATTCTTCTTCAAACAGCCAGATATTTCCCAAAGACCTGTTTTCGAATGCTATCAAAATAGCCGGATCTTTCAGCCCTTTCTCCTTGAATACATGATTGTTATAGGCCGATTTGGTTGGTAAAACCAGGATGATCTCGTTTTTGCCGGTATCGTTGCCGGACAGGTCGGCATTCACTGTGATATCTTCATTATAGGTCAGATATGTATTTAGCGCTGTTTCCAGGCGTTCGCATTCTTTCTTCGTATAACATAACTGATGGGTGGTGAATCCCAACTCAGAGGGTGTTCCTTCTGGCAGACGGATAGAAACGACTTGACTGCTCTTGTTTTCTATATCATGTCTCAAAACCCATATTTCTTTTTCACCATGAGCCGATAAAACCGTTTCTATGTTTAGCTCATTTTCGCTGTTGCCGTTATATTCGGTACAAGTTTGGGGATACCTCCAATTGCCGTATTTAAGTAGAATGTCGCCGTCCTTTAACAAGTTAGTATATCCTATCGTATCTATTACCTGAATACATACGGCTTTGGGAACATTGGTTATGAATTCTTCCATGTCGCCGATATCGTTTCCGTTTTCGTCACAATAATAACTCTTTCCGTCAGGAGCGAAGCGCATGTAGTGGTATACGGCATCATTGTTCATGATATAAGCCGGTTCGCCGAATTCATTTTCCCCTATAAAAGAACTGAAGTTTCCATATATATTGTTTGACACCCGGACGTTATAGTATAGTGCTCCTTCATAATAAGTCCGGGATGGCTTTCCAAAATCATTTAATGACATCTGTGATAAGATATTATTAAAACCTTTATCATATTTCATGGAGACGCTCGATATGACTTTTTGAGAATTGTCATATATGGTAATTAATTTTGTCCGGGATACCGTATCAATGGCGATAGTTCTTATGCTCCAGTTCTGGTCATCGGGTATGACGTAGTTATTCAGTGTATCTGCATAGAACTCATAAGATCTTTGGGGAACCTTGTCATATTCGTAAAAAGTGTAATGTTTGGAATATCCTCCGTTCATTATCGGTTTTCCGTTCAGATCATAATATTCGACAAGAACGTCATTCCCGTGGGAATCCGCCGAATCTATCCGGCAGATATTCTTATCGAGCCACTTGTATATGGTTTTGCCGTCTTTATAGGACTGCCTGTCATATGTCAGGTATAAACTGTCTCCTCCGGCACTATATTCCTGTAAAGATTTTGTTTCTGATCCTTCGTAAGTAATAACTTGTTTACAGCAATTCAGTACATTATTTACATAATTACCCTGGGGATTTTTCAATTCAAAATAGATTTCATTACCGTTCTTATCGTAATCTTTCCGGATTTGAGCGATGTTCAGGCTATCCGATCCGGTAAGATTTCCGTTTATATCGAAATAAGATACTTTGATAACCTGTCCTTTTTCATTAAATTCGTTTGTTATGCAATGAACGCCGTTTTGGTTTTTATCTTTTTTATTATTTTCATCTAAAAATTCTTGTTTAATCAGCCTGCCGTATTCATCGTATGTATACTTACTTTTAATGTGATTGTCGCTTTTGCTTGCTGATATACGTATCGGTTTCCAATTATTATCGTAATAACATGAACTTGTTTGCTGTCCGTTTTTATCATATTCCGCGTACCAGCCGCAATTACCATAATCGTCGATCATATAATTGCCGATAGCATTACAGGAAGCTTCTTTTATTTGTAATCCGTCTTTGTCGTATTCCTTTTTTGTCATATAAGCGCCATCCTTATTTTTGGCCCGGTAACCCTGTTCGTCCATATATTCATATAATATTTCATTACCCTGCTCATCGTAAGTGATGTGTACATAATTAGCTCCTGCTTCCAGGCTGTCCTTTCTCATTTTTACGGGCATTCCCCAGCTGTCGGTATAACTTCCTGTTATTTTATTCTTTTCAATAAATACGGGTGTATAGCAATAGATCAGGTTCATATCTTCATCATAGGCGCGTTCCTGAATTACGGTTTTACCTTTGGGATCTCCTACCAGTTCCCACTGGCAGATTGTTTTCAGCCTTTCTTTCCACAACTCGTCCGCGCCGGAATCATTGTCGTCGTATTGGTTGACCAGGTAAGTTGCCATGGAATGATTTGACGTTAACCGGTGGTAACCGTCGAATGCTTCTATTTTGGTCCAGTGACCTGCCTCGTTCATTTCCGATAATCTGAAATAAAAAGTAAGGTGTGAAGCTTCTTCCTTTGTCAGCGGTTTTCCGTAACCTTTGAACCAACCGTATTGTTTAATAATTCGGGCATATAGTTCGGGCTCTTTTTTTATTTTATTATGTTCCCGTTTTGTGGAAATAGTTTTGCTTATTCCATAGTTATTGATGTTGATTTTATTGGCAGGTTTTGCACCCGTTTTTAGGATATTGTCCTGATCGGCTTTGCCTTTCTCCGTGTTACCGAAGATGGATGGAAGAGCGGTTTTTCCTGCATTCGGGGCAGAGGCATTTCTTTCTTGCGCAAAAGGGGTCATCGTTATTAATAACGACAGGGCCAGTATTATTTTTCTCATAACGGTTTTATGATCTTTTCAAGTCTTTCTTTTTCTTTTTCTGTATAATAAATGGGATATACCTCTGCCCGGAGAGCTCCGGCAGCTGGTTTACATTCAATGATCCGGCTTGTCTTTTTAACAGGGTCGTGCCGAACGGCCGTGACCGTACGGGATGAATGCTTTAAATTTTGTAATTCCGAATAAAGACGGCTGTTGTCGGGATTTTTAAAAGAGAATTTCCAGGAACCTATGCCGATAAGGATATCTCCGTCCTTTAGCCCCGATTTATAAGCTGTCCCGTTTTTGCTTTCCAGCCTTATAGTCATAGCTTGCGGTGCATTAGAGAGAGGAGACACCTGGGGTTTTCCATTTTGGATTTTCATATCCGTCCAGTTCCCGTTTTGTTTGCAATATACATAGGATTCTTCTCCGAATTCGTTGATCCCTTTCAAGTATTCGAATTTCCCGCTAAAATCTTTTATGTACCTTATTTTATAATAATACAGTCCGTCTACGTCCCATGGGGCATAACGTACAGGGCTTCCGTCTATGCCCATGACCGATTGGGAAATTAGTTCTCCCAGTTCGTCATATTCATAAAGATAAGAGAATATAATTTCGTTATTCTTATTATATAATGTCCGGCTTAACAGGTTGTTTCCCGTTGAATAGATGCAAGAATCCATGGCATAATCTCCGGTGTTATCGGAACAATAGAGTTTCAGTCCGGTATCCAGGAATTGCGTCACGACACTTATTTTTTTATCCGGCAAAGTATCTTTATCAATTACGTATTTGTGATATCCGTTATACATGACAGGTTGGTTGTTCTTCCCGTAATATGCTATTTCGCAGAGGTCTCCGTTGTTATATTTTTTCTTTTCGTTGAGATAAGGCAGGCTGTCGTTGTCCGCATCTATCGTTACAATATCCAACAAAAGTTTTCCGTCTTTGCCGAATGTGTTCGTCTGGCTGTATATCGCTTTTTCTTTTCCGTCGATTAACCGGTACCGGGTTTCGTTCAGCAAGTTCTCTTCATGATTCCCGTACCTATATACGATCCTGGAATAATCTCCTTTCCGGTGAGTAGAGACAGGTTGTCCGTCAATGTCGTAGAAACAGACTAGCGTATCGTTACCCGATCTGTCTTGTTTGTTTATAATTATCGAACCGTGCTGGCCGGTAGCTAAGACAGGTTTTTGCTCTGCATTGTAAAATCGCCGGGTCGTCTGGTTGTTCTCCAGTTCCCTTTCTTCATAAGCATATCCGTCTTCGTTATTTACCATCCGGTCGTTATTCCGGTATTTGCATTTCTTCCACTGTCCGTATTTGTCGAAATCGGTATATTCGATACGGTCATATCCTTTCACCGTAAGAGGATAACCGTACTGGTCTATGTTGGTCCGTTTTTCGGTTATATGGGTGAGTGAGTCTATCGTATAGGTATATCCGTATACTTTTTCATAATTATCTTTCGGGCTGCCGCTTTCATCAAAGAACATGTATTTCACTTCATGGCCGGCCTCGTCCATCGATATCCTCATGCGGTTAGCTCCGTTACTCCTTACTTTTAGCGGTTTTCCGTATTTATCCATATAGATGGTCCATATTTGCTTGGTTCCGCTTTCGTTATTGTCAGAGATGAAAGGTTCGTTTTTAACTTTGTTGAATGATTGGGAAATATCGTTGATACTCTGGAAATAAGATAATACGTAAAGTATGGAATTATCTTTCCCGTACGCGATTTCTTTGGCTACGTTTCCTTTATTATCAGGCTCATATCTCCAATAACTTATTTTTCGGAGCAGATCGGCGAAACGGTATGCATCATTGTCCGAGATATCCTCATGCAGCGATACTAAAGGTATATGATAGGATTTATTTGTTGTCGTCTCTCCGTAAGCGTTGATGATCTCTGCCCGGGTAAAATGTTTTTGCCAGTGTCCCTGCCGTGATAAACGGTAGTATGTGCCGAATGTGCTGCGTTCCTTTTCGTCGAGCTGTTTGCCTATTCCCTGCGGCCATCCTTGTACTTTCGTGAACGATAAATAATATTCCGACTCGGTTTTCTCATAGGCATACCAATACAAGAATAGGCCTCCGGAAACGAGAAATAAGATAGATACTATGCCGATGAGCAGATTCCGGATTCTTTTCCGGCTCCTTATTTTTTCCCTTTCCGCTTCTTTTTCTATCTTTTCTCTTTTTCTTTTTTCTTCTTCTAATATTCTTCTCTGTGCCGCTTCCTGCTTCAGCCGTGTTTCTTCTTGTTTTTTCAGGAGCTGCCGTTTTTCCCTTCTTTCTCCGGCTACCTTGCAGAGGATATCATGGATGAATTCGATTCGTATAGAGTTTCCCCAGGCATATCTCCGGATCAGTCTCTGGTCTTCCAGAATATCCAGTTCTTCTTCTTTTACTCCCGATTTAAGTGCGTTGTAAAGCGAAATATTCTCACGCCTTCCTTCATCGTTCAGCAGGCTGTCTTCCAGATAATCCGCGCTTGACCGGGATATTTTGCTCATCGACTCTTCGTAAAAAGACTGGATGATGTTTCCTCCGAATTTATCGACTAACTCGCTCGAAATGTAATTTGTAGATGTATCTTTCTTTTTATATAATTCACTCAGGAATAAGGAGAGCATCGCCGAATCGACCTGTATTTCAGGTTTTCCGTCTAATTCGAACGAAGAATCTCCCGTAACTTTTATGATGATCTGTTTAGCGACCTTCTTGTCTATCAGCCCCGGAATAGGATCTGTGATAATAGTAGCAGCCTGTTCTTCGTTGATGGGCTGCAGGCAGTAGCGGTTTTGTTTTAAGACAGGTATATGGGTGATATTCCGTTCCAGATAAGAAAGGAAATCTTCACGCAGGGAAAGTACCAGATGAAAATCCGAATGGGGCAGATATTTTGTAGTGATTGGCTCTTCCAGGTCTATGCCTTGCAGCAGGTCTTCTATGCAATAAGTATCGGAACCATCGGTCTCCTTGACTTTTTCGTTATTATAATCGGAGGGTTGCGACTGTAAAATGTAATCGGGAACGATGCCGTTGAGCAGGTCGGCCAGTTCATCGAAGAAACGGGATATTTTATTCCGGTCTTTTTCGAGTGTAAATATCTCTTCAAACTGGTCTATGACGATCAAAGGAAAGATTCTTTCATTCTTTTCATCTCTAAAAATATGACGGTGGAAAAACTCCCATAAGCTTTCTTCTCCCGTACGAATAACGGGCACGAGTTCTTCTATGCTCCCTTTTGTCTTTTTGAATTGTTTATTTCCCAGGTCGTCCAAATGTTCTTTCCTAAGATTATCAAGGCACTCTATAACCCTTTTTTTTATTTGGGCGATATAAGGAATATCATTATGGACTAAGCGGATATCCACGGGAAATAAATTGGCGTGACGGGCTATCGGGAAGACTCCGGCATTGAGGATTGACGATTTTCCGATACCCGATTTTCCGTAAATAATAGTCTGGACGTTCGTTATTATATTTTGAGAAAGAAGCCTTATTTCTTCGCTCCTTCCATACAGGATCTGTCCTTCCTTATATGTTTTTAGACCTAACCACGGATTTTCGTTTTCCATATCTTTTTATTAAAGAAGGTTTACTTTATTCATTATGTCATCTGCAATTTCCGAAAAGTCCATATCCGGTTTGTAGAAAAATGCATTGTGACTTTTCAACCGGTTCGGCAGTTTTATGTTAGGATTGTACATGTCGAAATTTTCTTCGCATATGGGCAGTATGAATTCCCGTCCCAAACCTATGGCTTGTTCTATGGCATAATCCCATTCTTTGCGATATACATGGTAATCATTCACTTCTTCCGAAATATGATTGGATAGTAGTGCTACAAAATATTTAGTCGTCTTGATCGCATCCTGGATTTGTTCCATGAAGTCGGCTCCCGTAGATAAGTTTTTCATATCGTACCACACATTGAGTCCTTTGGCGGTTAAAGTTTCATATAACGTTTTGGCGATTTCTTTATTCGAACGCGAATAAGAGATGAAAACATCCGTATTCATTCTCGGATGGTCGAACTTCGTGCGGTTGAAATCTTCCATCCGTTCGCTTAACCGGTGCTCTATTTCATCAATGACTTTTTCAGGATCTTTTTGAATAAACGTATTGGTCCGGTTCAGGAAATCGATCAGGCTGTCTTCTACATCATTATCGACCATCATACCCGACGGGTTCGATTCGAGGGATATTTTCATCGAATACCAGATGAACCTGAATAACCAGTCCGAGTAGTTGCCTCCCAGTACCAGCAGATATTTGTTGCTTATCACCTCTGACAGGACTTTGGGACGGAACCCTTCTGTGAGCCATGATTTGCAGAAACTCAGCATATCATGATCCGTTACTACGAAACGATGAGGATTCTTGTCTACTTTCCCGAACATGTAGTATAGAGTAGGGTTGTATATGTCCGATTTTTTAGCGATATCTCCTTTGTTCGGTACATTGGTCGTGGCCGGGTTATTGCTGAACGCCAGTACTTTTACATTCCTTTCTTTCCATACCTCCCTCATTGTGTTTTCCACGATAGGATCGAATGTGGTAGTAATAACGAACGGGAATTGCTTAATAGAAAGAAGCCTTTTCAATGTACGGGAAGGTTCGAACTTTTTTAACTGGAAGATATTGTTCAATATTCCGTAAATGTTATCCCTGTTCTTGAACTTCTGGATGAACTTATCGTCATATACCAATTGGGAAAACGTTTGAGGATGAGTTTCTATCTGGCATAATTTCGCGATAGAATCTATTAAAGTCTGGTAAAGATTGACTTCGTTGTCTATCAGTATATTCTGTCCTATCACAGGAATTACGTTTCCGGCCATTATCTGATCTGTCAGTATAGTCCATTTGCGTTCTTCTTCGATTTTTACGGGATCGATGTCGAAACCGGCAGGGAACAAGTCTGAAAGTTGGATATCGTTTAAATCTTCCATGTATGTACGATTATTTGATGTGAAAATTAAGGTAATGAGGCAGCCGGAAGCTCAGTCTTTATCACGTACGATGTTATTTCGTATCTTGCTGTTTATTTCCCGGACAGGTTCCGCCGCGGTTGCCTGTCCGGTATAATAAAGACTATAATTTATTTCCGCATGAACTGCAAAATTTTGCATCCCCTTCGAGTTGTTTCCCGCAGTGGGTACAGAATTTTCCCGGGGCAGAGTTCGCCGGAGCCGCATGTACCTGCGAACTTTCCCGTTGGATAGTATCGGCGGCGATTTCCAGCACCTTATCGTCTATCTTGGATTGAGAGATAAGCCCTGATATCTGGGTAATGATTACCGGCCAGAAGAAAAACAGGGAGATGACCGTAGGAACGGCCTGCTGTCCGAATATACCTACTCCGGCTTCGATGCGGATGTTGTTACCCTGCGGGAATATATTTACCTTAAGGGCTGTTTTCATACCTAACACGGCTTTGAACAAGTTCCCCTTGGTAATGGATATGTCATAACCTCCGCTTATTAATTCTTCGGTTTGTACTTCGTAGTTTTCGTTGGCGAACGATGTGGCGATCTCTTGCGCTACCATAGGGATGAGGGCAGGAGATGCAAAAAAAGTTTTGGATGATTTGAAAGTTCCCATGGCTGTTTATCGTTTATGATATAGATCCTGTATTTCTTTATATTGGTAAATGGCGTGTAGTACGCTCATCTCGGCAAGCAGTTTTTCCACCTCGGCAAGTTGCTCCGGAGGAAAGTTCTTTTCGATGTGTTTCAGTAACGATATTACCAGCCGGGTCTGCTCTTCCAGTTCTTCGTCGGTTACGATGCGGTCTTCCATTATTTTTTTGAATGTGGGTTGCGTGGCAACCAGTTCGTCTATGCGAAACATTCCGTTCTTATCGAATAGCATAAGGGGATAGGGTTTATGTTGTGTTATTTAATTTTACGTCCGCAATGCTTGCAGTATATCCATGATTCTTCTGTTTCCTTATTACAATGCGGGCAGATAAGTCCTCTTTCCTGCAATTGCATGGTTTTTATGATTTGCCGGTACGATTCTGTTTTGCTCCATTTGAGTATTTCCCTCACGCGAATGGCGGTGAACGGATGACTGGAGTCCAGAATGGCATAATTTTGCAACAGGTTGTCCCAGGTATTTTTTTGTAACGAATCGTAATAATCGGCTTGTTTTACAAATTCTTCCACATTTACATCCTTGGTAATAGAGAGTGGACCTCCTGCCAGCCTTATCTGGAAAGCAACGACTTTATCGGCATCGCACAACGCGACGGCGGCGGCCCTGTCGGCCGACAGTTCGCTGCGACGGCTCCAGTACATCAGGGCCCAGTAGACTGGAATGACGGCTTTACCCAGCAGACCCAGTTTGTTTATATTCTGGAACAGCATCTGTGCCAGTGTGTAATATAACATGTGCCGGCAGGCTATATGTCCGCATTCGTGGGCAATCACCGAGGAAACCTCTTCCTCGGTAAGGTATTCCAGCAATCCCGATGTTACCGAAATCATCGTGCGCGTATCTCCCATAGCATAAGCATTGGGAACCGGGTTCATCTCCAGATAGAATTCCGGTTCTTCTATCGTAAGTTTCCGGCATATCGGAGGCAGTTTATGGTAAATGTGCGGTAGCTGGGTTTCCGAAAGCCTTATTTTATTAGCCATATTCAGGCCGTGAGTAACTTGTTCGTCATAATAGCGCATAAACAGTTTCATCGCGGCGGCGAAACCCGGAAGCGCCTGCATATTCCGTAAGGCGGCTTCGTCTTCGGGGTGTATATAATCTGCTGGACGTATCATTTATATCATGTATTCGGTTATGTGTGTTCAAACGTATCCCATTTATTCTATATGGGGAAAAGTATAAAAACAATTTGATGTGATGATTTTTCCCGCTTATTGTGCATAAAACAAGAGTAACAACCGCATTGTTAAATACGTCTCGTTTAAAGAATAAATTACAGAAACAAAGCTATATAAATGTACATAAATAAACAATTTTTTGGGGATATTTTTGAATAAGATTTCTTTTCGTTTTTTCACCGGTATAATGAAAAGAGCCGGAGCCGCCGAGAGCTATGACCGGCGGCTCCGGCTTATATGGTCCGGAAGGCGAATGGCGTTTAGAAATTCGCACTTAGATTCAGCATATAAGTATGAAGGTTCTCTCTTTTTTCATCGGCCCTCACTCCCGTAGTGAAATTGCACCGGAAGCCCAGGTAAAGAGAGTGGCTGGGCGTCATTTTATATTCTACTCCGCCGCCCAGCGAACCGCCGTACAGGAAGACACATACATCTTTTTTTCTGTATCCTCTCGTTCCTTTATATTCCCCGTCGACATAAGGAGTTTCCTGTCCCGATAACCAGACATCCAGGGAAGGACCCAGTTCTACGTAAGGGATGAATTTCCCCGTCATAAAATTAAAGGAACACCGGAACATTAAAGGAACCTGTATCGATTGCCTTTCATACTCGTATGTGAACCTGTCTCTTTGTTTTTTGTCTAAAATGTAATCGTTTTTTCCGTTCTTATTATCTGTATAAAGATAGTTTATTTCGGGGTGGAAACTGAATTTGTCATCCAGCGGGATTTGCATGAATATACCGGCTGAAAAACTGGCGGATACGTCGTACGAGTAATCCACGTTTTTGTATTTGGGTTTGTTCAGTCCCGCACCCACCGTCACACCGATACGGAACCGCGGGAAAAGATGAGTGTTGCATTTGGTATAAGCATTGTACATTTTTATGAGGGAATACCGCTCCACTTTCATTTTTTGTTTGTCTATTCTCTTTATTTCCGGACAGTCTTTCGCTTTCTCCCTCAGGAGTTGCCGGTAGTTCTCTCCGTCGGCATTGACAGGTTGCAAGGGAGTGTCGCCCTCCTGTATATAGAAAAAGTCTTTTTCTTCATCTGCGTAACAATATAAGGTGAAGTCCTTATCTTTAAATATCTCTTCCAGGAATATTTTTTTCTCTTTGTCTTTAATGCGTATCGAGGCGCTTATGTATTTGATTCCGTTGATATATCCGTATTCGATGATTTCGTCGGGATAAAATGTCTGGGAGTCATGGTTTATCTGGTGGGGAATGATCAGGGCCTGGGATCTGAGTACATTATTCTGCAGCATGATTTTTATACCCGATACTACTTTATTGTCCGTTGTAATATAATAACCCTCCTTGCTGCCGGAGATTCTTACACTGGCCGGATCCGACAGGTCGGTTTGGGCATAGGTATGAAATACTATACCTATGAATAGGAAAAGGATATAGATCGTTCTGTTCATTATTTCTTGATTTAGAGAGTGCGACTTTTAACAAAGGAAAGAAATAAAATATATAAATACAAATTTTTATGTAAAATAGTTGCCCGATGGCTGTTTTTATTTTCAATGTGTTAATAAAATAATGGCAATTATACTATTTAGATAAATATGGAAGCTCTTTGCCTGTATGTCGTTTACTGTTTTTGTTTCCTGTTTACTTGCCCGTATATGGTTGTGAAATGAGTACGATAGGTCTGCGGAAATATGGATGGAGTAGGGCGCATTGTTTCGTATATGTATAAAAAAAGAATGCCGTACGGCATTCCTTATTATATTATATGAAATTTGTGTTTTATCGTAATAGGCTGCCTGTCGGCGGGTGCCGGCGAAGACAGTTTTCATTTTTCCGGTAACGGCTCTTTTAAACTTACCACTTCTCCTATCCGGGGAACGGTCAGGTTCAGGGAGTCTTTTTCTATGGCTCTTTTTTCATTCTCCAGAGGTTCGTCCCACCGGTGTTTCGCCAGTGCGTATTTGGAGTGGTGAACCGTAATGATTTTTTTCGCTTTCAGGTTTCTGGCTGCTTGTGGGAGATATTCGGGCATCAGGTGTATATATTTCCAGCCTTCGTCATATTGTCCGTTCTCGAGAATAGCCAGGTCTATGCCGGGAAATTTTTCCCCTATCTCTTTGTAATGCGTATCATATCCGCCGTCTCCCCCGATATATATTTTTTGCGACGGAGTTTCTATCAGGAATGAAGCCCACAAGGTACGGTTGGGAGACAGGCCGCGGCCTGAGAAATGCCGGGAAGGCAGGCAATGGACGGTGAAGCCTTTGTCGGCTGGTGCATTCTCGAACCAGTCCAGCTCGATAATTTGTCCTTTTTTAAATCCCCAGTATTCGAGGTGTTCCCCTACGCCCAGCCCGCAGATCACTTTATTTACGCGGTCTTTCAGTTCCGTAACCGTTCGGTAGTCCAGGTGGTCCCAGTGGTCATGGGTAATTACCAGATAATCGATATCGGGCATGTCTTCCGGCTTATATACATCGGTTCCTTTGAAAGGACGGTTGACGAACGATACCGGCGAAGCCGTACGGAATACCGGGTCGACCAGGATACGCTTTCCGTCTGTCTGTATCAGATAAGACGAGTGTCCGAACCAGATTAGCATATCCTTATCCCGGCTTATCTCTTTGAGATTCGTTTTGATAACAGGGAGAGGTTTCTCCGGGCGCACTCCTTCGGTCTTGCGGAAGAGGAAGTCCCACATGGTTTGCAGCCGTCCCTTGTCCGACGTCATCATAACGGTATGATGCAGGTTTTTGAATTCTCCGTTTTTATAATGAGGAGATTGTTTTATCCTTTCGAGCCTCTCGTCCCGGGGCAGTCTCCCGAAACGGGGGGAGTTGAGAAATAAATATCCGGCCAGCACGATGGCGGATAGTGTGAGCAATGCGATCCATATATACATGTGCGTACGTTTTTTCTTGAATATTTTCATTTTTCTTTCTCTTTCGTTTTATGGCGCAGCCATAGCGTACAGCCTTCCGGCATATCGGCATCGGTCGGTATGAATGTTATCGGCTGTATTTTTCCCTTCCGGTTTGCCTCCGGTGAGGACAGGTACAAAGTTAAACGACTTTCGGAAATATGTGTTTATCCGGATTACGGTTTTTATAATCCATATTACAGGATTAAAGATATATAACAGGTTTTGGTTATTCCTGTTCTTGGTTTACGTTGTAGATAAATGTAAAAAGTTTTTTTGTAATCGGGCAAATACTTTGGCGGAATCGTAAAACCTTCGTATATTTGTATTGTGTCGCGAGGAGAAATACGCGGCCTTTTGTGAAGCGTTAGTTTTTATTCTTGTCCCTTAAAATCGCCAGTTTTAAAACTCAGATAGGAATAAGCAACAAAACGTTTCCACGTCTATGGGTGTTCTATGAACATTACATAAAGGGCGTGGAACGGTTGTTTATTATTAATCTGAGGGGTGTCTGGCGATACCTAAGGGGCGAGTAATAACAATTGTTTCCACGCTTCCTTATTTTTAACTCGTCTGCCCTGGAAACAACAGGCACAATCGATAGACGTAAAGAACATGAAGTAAAACATTATTTTTTTCTTTTTCCCGGGGGGACTCTGCCCCGCATCGGAAATAACATTCATATCCGGGAGATCTGGTGACAAATACGGTAAAACTCCGTTATCGAGCGGCTGGTGCCTGATAAAAAGAAAGACACCGTATATTCACTTAAATCTTTATCATTATGAATGTCCTGAAACGAAAACTGATGCTGTCTTTTCTTGGGAAAGAACCTTCTCCCTCGAGGTTCGAAGTCTGCGACCGGATGCGTCCTTACCTTCGGCAATACGGGCTGAGGCTGACCGGTGAAGGAATACTGTTTCCTGAAAAATGGAGCGATAGTCAGTATCTGCTCTGGCTGATATATGCCTGTCCCCTTTACAGACGGGAGATTCCTTTCGGTGCGGTAGTCCGTTTGCTGGAAACCCCGGACGGTCTGCACTTGATGTTGCGTACCGGACACGTGTTCTATTTCGCTGCCGGAGGCAGCGTATGGAATATAACCAATGTGTACCGGTATGGCGAACCCTCGTTGCTGACCCTTCGGTGGTGGCAACTGAGCGGATGGATTGCCGGCCGTTATAAGCGGTTGCACCACCGTCGCACCTGACAAAACAGAGAATAAAGAATCTGGAAAGGGAATAAGGAAAAGAAAAAACATGTATCTTTACCGGAGTATAACGAATAAACCGGAACCATTCATGAAAACATCCTTGTCCAAACTCCCCGAATACGCCCGGCTCGATCTGGAGCAGATCGTTGGCCTGATCCTGGAAAATGTGCCACGTTGCGAAATGATAATTCTTTACGGAAGCTATGCGCGCGGTACACAAGTAGAATTTGACGAAAGGATCGAGTTCGGGATACCTACCTCTTTTATGAGCGATTACGACATATTGGTCGTAACGAGTGAGAGCGATGCAAAGGAAGTAGGACGGATGCTCGATGCGGTGGATATGAAATATTACAAACGTCCCGATCACCAGGTTCCTATCCAATTCATTAACGACGATATAGAGAAACTTAATTCCGATTTGTCCGAAGGACGTTATTTCTATACCGAGATAAAGAAACAGGGAATCATGTTATACGACAGTAAAAATTATCAGTTGGAACGTGCCCGGAAGCTGGACTTCGAAGAGATCAGACGACAGGCGCAGGAATATTTCGATGAAAAATTTGATTACGCAAATAGTTTTATCAAACATGCGATATATGCATATAAAGATATGGACTATAAACTGACTTCATTTTTTTTACATCAGGCGTGTGAAAATCTTTTCTATACTTTACGTTTGGTTCATACTTTAAAGAACAGTAAACAACACAACCTGTCGAAACTGTTGGGAGCAACGCATAAATATTCGGACGAACTAAAGAAAATCTTTCCCCGGAAACCACAAGAAGAAAAACGGCTGTTCGAACTACTCCGGCTCGCTTATGTCGAAGCACGTTACAATCTTAAATTCGTGGTAACCAAGGAAGATATAGATGCATTGCTGCCCAAAGTAGAACGATTGCGCGACGTCACCGAACAGATATGTAAAGCACAGATAGAATCGTATAGGGAAATGGGAAAATAACCGCAGTCCGGATATATTGTTTACAACCATACAAAACTTCCATCCGGTACACCTTGTATGTTTTTGATCTCCTTATAACGCCTGTTATCTGTTGTATAATCACATCTTTCGTGGAAAGGAAATATATATATATACAGGGCGGGGGACATTTCTTTTCGGTTTTTTTATCCCGGATCGAAATAAAAACGCCCCATGCAATATATCGCAGGGACACTTTTATTTTTAATTAAATCACTCGCCTGGGATTCTCTTAAGAGAGTTATTATGTTTATATTTAAAACTCTATATTTTTAGCTCCAAACATATCCATGAATTATCCCACTAATTTGCTACTTGCCTTTGCAGTAGTTTGCTCATGGAGAATACTGGGACAAAGATATATCATTATTTTATGATTTATCAAAAAACAAAAAAGTTTTTTTAGTTGGTTACTATATTGGAGTAATCTAGAAAAATATGATATATGGAAAATACTTCTTTTTTATTTGAATTTCGTTTATGTATAGATTTATAAGTAGTTGAAATGTTTGGGTTGATTGGGCACGATTTTAATAATTGTTCCGTTGTAATACAACTTGAACGTTCAAGTTTATTATTTATATCTTCAACTATTTGTTGGTCAGATAAAGAACTAGACTCTATAAAACCCAATTGTCCTTCAAAGGGTAGTCTGAGTTCAATGTAACTTCTATTTGTGAATTTAATTAGATCTCTAATATAATGATTTGTATCTGATATGTTGTTGATTCTTTTACATTCAATCGCGAAATATATTTTATCTTCACATTCTCCCCAAGTTTGAGCTAACCCTAACTTATTAATAAATATATCAATTTTGTCAGGTTTTTGTTTATAATCAATTTGATCTATATACTCTTTCTGAGTTTCTGATGTAAAATTGATTTCGTCTAGTTCAGATGTTCTTGCCTTTAAAATATCTTTGTTTTTGGTTAGGTAGTCTTCAACAAATCTAAACCGAAGAAAATCCTCAAAGTGAATTGTTGTATGTTCTTTTACATATGTTTTGGAGTATTGCGCTTTATCATTACGAAGCAATATATAACATTCTCCAATATACCAAAATATATTTTTTATTCTATTGTCTGTAATAGACTGTTTACGGTTAAATGCAAATATTGAAGCCTCACTCATTTAATTACTTTTTTAACTGGTTCAATTCTGCGTTTTCAATTTCTGCTTTAAACTCCGCAACATCATACCATGCCATAGCTCGATGCCAACATTTATATTCGTTTGGCTTAATTATGTAAAACGAGTTCTGCTCAAATCCTTTTATGTCTTTTTGGATAAACAAATTCTTAGTTTTATCTGTAGTATTTGTGATTTGTGATATACTCAAATTACCTATTTTTTCAAGGACTTCTATTTCGTTTAGCTTGTCTTTGGGATAAATGATTTTATTTGTCACTTCTTTTGACGAAAAGATAAAATTCATTGCAATGAAATGTCGCAGAGGATAAATCTCAACTTGAATATTCTCATCCAAGTATATTTTCTGAAATTCTTGAATATATACCTCTGCATATTTCTCAAGAACTGCTTTTTGATATCTATAATCAGATTTATTGTTAAATGTAAAGTTTGTAATCAAGTGTTGTTTACTATCTTGAAACTGGTATCTTGATATTTTTAAAACATAGTCAATAAGATCCTTTTCATATTCATTTATTTGATATATACTATTTATAGTATCATTTATTGTATCTAAAACTTCACAATTAATCTTGGGATCTAATTGCATAAACTCTGTATCTTCTGTTTTGAATTGTTTAATGAGCTTTTCTATGCAACTTGAAAGAAATATTGATTCCTTTTCGTTAGAATCAACTATAGGGAATAATAAAAACTCTTCTTTCCATCTAATTTGAGGTCTTGTAGAAGTTCCCCATGAACCAGAGATCATATAGATATAGTATTGATACAAATCCGTAATAAGATATGTATATAACTTTTTAATTGTGTCTTGAGAATATGAGCTACTAATAGCAAAAACCCCTTTTCTAAATACATATTCATTGTCTACCAATGAGATAACTATCTCTGATTCATTTTTAGTTTGTTCTTTTATTAGAATCTGCTTTCCTTCATATAAGCCTTTAATTCTTCCACTTTTAATATAAATATCGTCATTCTCTATTTTGTTAGATGGATTTTTGGAATATGAAAAAAATCTTTTTACATCTGAATTTTCAATAATTGGTTTATTTAGAAGAGGTGCAAAAGGTTTATATTTGTCTTTTGTGCCTTTGAGTATACCTGCACCTCCAAAAATGATTTTATTATCTATGTAGTCGATTATTTTTTTCTTGTTATTTTGTATCTTTTTAAGTAAATTAAAATCTAAAATATTACCATATAAAGCCACCTTAAACATCCAATCATATTCAAGAAAATATCGTTGACAGATGCTTTTTTGATCATATTTCTCAATGAGTATCATTTTGAAATACTTCAAAAAGTAGTTAATTTTAACGGATTGGTGGATTATGACATTCTTCAAATAATCATCATTTTGCGATAATTGATAGTATACAATACTAGCTGGACTGTCTTTTTCTTCGAAGATTAGACGTCTTACAGGTGATAGATCAAAGAACTTGCTGATATTATATGTAGTGAGAAACTCTTTTTTAAATTGCCTCGTAGTTTTAGAAACATTGTAAAAAATAGTGCTCGTAACGATTAGTGCTACCTTTGTGTCGAGATCCATGAAATCTTTTGTTCGCAATAAAAAAGATTGTGCTATCTCAAATCGTCCTACGATTTTTTTATTTGATTTTAGCCATTCGACATGAAAACTATCTTTATTACTTTTCCAAGGTGGGTTTCCTAGTATATAATGAGGTCTTATTTGATTAATAACTTGATTAAACACATGAGTTGTATCAAAAAAATTTGCATGAAACAAGTTTTCATTTAACAAATTAGGAAATTTATATATATTGATATCCTTAGGCTCTTGATAATCTAGCAAAGCAATATATATAGAGAAACATGTAACTTTTAAAGCTTCTTTGTTAATATCAATACCGAATAGATTATTCTTAGCTATATTCCTAATTCGTTCACTAAATTTCTTTTTATCATAGTTACCATATAGTTCTATTTCTTTTTCAATCATTCTTCTTAAAGATTGAACTAAAAAAATACCAGAACCAACCGCAACTTCAAATATTTTACATTCAGATGTGTTTTTTTGATATATATATATATCAATAGTATCATTAAGTATATATTCCACTAAAAATGAAGGTGTATATACTGCGGACTGTAGATCTCTTGTTTCAGGGTCAATCAGTGATTCATAAATTCCAGAAATGACTTCTACTGGGATTATGGAGAAATCAAATATTTCAAAGTAGAAATCACTTCCATAAAACAAAGATCCTTTTTCTGGTATCTCTCCTTTAAATATGCCTGATAATGCTAATGCTTGTTCGTGTGTTAATTTAATATCAACGTCTTTGAACAAAACACCATTAAATCTATCATTCAATTTAATAAATAATTCGCATAACTTATTTTGCTCTTGGATTAAATTACTAAAACTGTATCTTCTTGAATATATATCATTTCCTTCTATATATTCAGGATCAATATTTATATTTCTATCAATAAGATATCTAATAAAAATCAACCTAAGAATGAGGGAATTTGGAATACTACCTTCTGGATCATTTTCTTTATCAATTAATGCATTTCTTACATCTTTTATATTCTGAAAAAGGCGTTCATTAACACGTTTTTTTGTTCCTTTCCGTCTGTAATGATCAATATATTCTTTTTGAAACCACGTCCAAATTTCAGTACTTTGAATATTCCAAAATGAAAATTTATTAACAATTTCTTCGTTTGTTAGATTCAATTCTTCTAAACGTCCCTTATCTTTTATATAGTTGAGCGCATTATATACTTTTATTTCTTGATTTTTAATAACAAAGGCTATAGGTGAGTAATCAAAAGACCAGACCTTCTTATGAATGTCTTCTTCTCTTTTTATATCAACGTTATCAGATAGGTCAAAAAATAATATTAATGGTTGATTATTATAGATGAATATTGCATCAGGGTTGATTAAATCTAACTTATTCTGTAGATCAAAATGTATGGTAGAAGAATACGTCCCTTTTTCATTTTTGAAGGAAACGGCTTCTCCGATACTTAACCGAGACAGAAATTGATTTAACGATTTTCCCATGCCATTTTATTTTCTTCTGCAAAAATAGAAAAAATATTGGTTCTTTGATGGATAGACTATAATATCTTAAAGATTTTAACATGTTAGATTGTATAGTAGCATTTGCCCAAATGTAAAGTATGTAAATTTACTTATGTGTTGATTTATAGCTCATTGCAACTTTTTGCGTTTTACTTTTCTGATTTGGGGTTTTGTTCTTTGTGGTTGGCTAAGTAACTTGCTTTTGATAGTATAGGAGAAATTGATAGTATACGTTCATTTTTTTTACCGAAAGATGAATAAGCGGAAAATATTTTTTTGTTGTTTGGCGGTAGTATAACAATTATGTCTAAAATTCTATTTCTATTTTTCCTCTTATTAGATTGGATATTTTTCTTTTGTACTTTAAGCTGCTCAATTATAGACCTATTTTTCATTGTATTTTGATAATCAAATGATTCAGTTTGTTGTCGACTATATTTGAATATTCTATCAAATCCTTGTTCTACCTGTTGAAATAGGTTCACACGATCAAAGCCACCTTTTATTATTCCATTCTTGGTGTTCTTATGATTGGTAAGTGGTGACAACTTCTTTTTATTTGCTTGATCTTTTCGGCTTACGATCAAATGACAGTGCATATTCAGTTTGTTATCTGAACGACTACGGTCAAAATGAATTTAAACATAGAACTTTATATCCGAAGCAAATAGCTCTTTATTAAAGTTCTTAGCATATTTAGGAATAAATACCTCTCGAATATAGCGTTTTATGGCGATGGCTTATTCTTGTTTTGGGTTACCCTTTGCTCTAATTTCTTTTCCGATGGGCTGATATGAATAGCATAAAACTTTGTATCAGTTTTCAGGAGTTGCCCTGTATTGCTATCTATATCTTTTATGACTTTTGATTTATAGATGTTATCATTTACCAAGTTGAAAAAGACTTCGGTGTAAATATTCTGCTTTATCCAACTCAAATCTTCATATTCCGAATAACAGGCTGACTACATACTTATATGTTTTGTAGGGTGGCGGGTTATAATCTATGTGTATGGCTGTATTTTATTTATTAAGCTCGCTATCCGGTTTTCGGGTTCTTATTATGCTTATTATCCGTTACACTGCAGGCGGACGGTTATAAAAAGTCCCATAATTCAGTTCTGTAAAATATGACCGGAAGCGTATTTTTGTTACCTGTTAGAAAAAATAAACCCTGATAATAAAGCAGAATCTTGATAATGCTTGTTTTTTGCTCTGTGTACACTACCTATAGGTAGCTACTATGGTTTTTTTACATCGTTAAAATCTATGTAAATTTAACTTCTATATATTGTATTAATTAACTTGCTGATTTTATGTATGTTTTAGCAAATTTATAACATGTAGAAATTTAAGAACGATAAAAGTGTGGATTTAATATCGGAATAATTAAAAAATATTTTAAATAATATTATAAGATTATTTGTATTATATTTGTAAGTATAATACCTTAATAGATATTTAATATAAAATATGCAAAGAGGCTCTCTTGCGATCTTTGTCATCGAATTGTTTTAACGAATTTGAAAACTACTTTATTTAGTATTGTGAAATTAAAACAATAAAAAGGAACTAATAATGAAAAGAAAATTTTTATTGGCAATCGTGTTGTTGTTCTGTATGCAGGTATATGGACAGGTAAGATGTGGCTCAGAATTGAATCTGACAGAACTTCAGCAAATAGATACAGCCCGTTATCAAAGAATTATGTCTTTAGAGAAACGAATACAAAAATCTGTTAGTGAGTCGGTTATGTCTCGTAGTAGTGAGCAGTCTCCGATTATTATTCCGGTTGTAGTACATATTGTTTATAATAATAGTGTTCAAAACATTAGTGATGAGCAAGTTTATTCGCAAATTCAGGTACTTAATGAAGATTACAGCCGTTTGAATTCAGACAAGGCAAATACGCCGAAAGCATTTGAGGGTATTGCCGGAAATGCGAATATTACTTTTAAGCTGGCAGAGGTAGACCCGTATGGACAATCGACTACCGGTATTACGCGAACTGTCACAGCAGTCAATAAATTTTATCAGGACGATGATGGAGTGAAGTTTTATGCCCAGGGTGGTCATAATGCCTGGAATACCAGGAGGTTCTTAAATATATGGGTTTGTAATATATGGACAAGATATAATGGAGCCGATGAAGAATTATTGGGTTATGCCCAGTTCCCAAGTGATTTTTATACTTCTCCGAATACAGATGGGGTGGTGATAAATTATAAAGCTTTTGGCCGGGATGGGAGTGCAGTCGCTCCATATAATAAAGGACGTACGGCAACCCACGAAATTGGTCATTGGCTCAATTTGCGACATATTTGGGGCGATGACGGATATGTCGGATGCCATTGCGATGGAAGTGACGAAGTTGATGATACCCCTAACCAATCTGTTGCGACAGGGGGGTGTCCTTCGTTTCCTTTGACTGATTGTTGTACAATGTCAAGTCCTGGAATCATGTTTATGAACTATATGGATTATTCTGACGATGCTTGCCTGAATATGTTCACGAAGGGTCAGGTAGAACGCATGCGTGCTGTATTTAATATAGAGAGATATGAAATGTCGACTCATTCACATTGTTTTAATGGTAAACAAGATGGTAACGAGACAGGTATAGATTGTGGAGGAGATTGTCCTCCATGCAAAATAATTGTAATAGATCCTCCGGAAACTTGTAACGACGGCATTCAAAATCAAGATGAAACGGATATAGATTGTGGAGGTGTTTGTCCTCCGTGTGGTATTGGCGGGAATCTTGATCATATATCTGCTATAGGAGATTGTGAGTGCGGGGATGTAGGTGTTTTGCCTGTTAATAATACTAATTCTTTTTTTTCGGGAGAGAACATATTCGATGCGGACGATATAAAACTTTCTCACGGTATGTATAAAAATGTTACGGGGAAAAGTTTTTATACTCCTTTTTACCGTTGCCGTAATATTGTTTATTATACGAATAGGCGCTCTTCGTTAGACGGAGGTATTTTTTTCGAAGAAAATAATATGAGGTTTTCTCCTGATAAAATGTATAAGTTATCTTTTAACTATTGGATGTATACGGGTTATTTTATTCCTAATGACAGGAGGGGACCGGTTCATTTGAGATTGGCAAATGGGCTGAAAAATACAGCCGTTAAGAAAGAATATCATTACAATGCTGAGCCATCATACAGATATGACGGATACACTTGGGAGTCTCCTGTATCGACTATGCCTCAAATAGACGATACATTTTATATAGGTTATATTAAAGATTTGGAAAGTCCTAAAGGTTGTTCTTATTATAATGATGATAAAGATTACAGATATGCTGAAGTAAGTATTATCTTTAAACCTGACAATTATTATAGCCAATTGTGGATAACGACGGAAAATAATTATCCTGTTATCAATAGTTTTAAAATTCAGGAAATGTGTATGGAAAATTTTGTGTATAATAGGAATACTCAAAATATAAATAATCCTACAAGAGCCGCGGATATGATAATGTTCCAGGATATGGATTATAGGCCGACTGATGCTGTAGAATTTATTGCGGGAAATACAATTATTATTAGAAATAGTGTCAGTATTATTCCTCAGGATCAGGGTTCGGTATATATGCGAATTGATAAAAGCGTATGTCCAAACAATACTCTTCGATCAGCAGTTATAGTTGAAGATAGTCAGGTGGAAACTTTGCCAACATTTTTGATAAATGAGGCTGAAACCGTATATTACGATAAAGTAAGGTTGTATCCTAATCCGACATCAGGTATTGTAAATATTATAACTTCGGACGGTGTTTCGCAAGTAAAAACAATAAGTATATATGATGTTACAGGTAAACTGTTGAAAAATTACATGAATTTTACGGAGAATAGATTGGATTTGTTTGGTTTTAATGACGGTATGTATTTTTTGAAAATTAGAACATCATTAGGACTAACAACACATAAAATAATTATTGAAAAATAGCTTCGTATGGAATTCTTTAAGGTAGTAATTAGGAATTAAATTTATGGGACTAAAAATCGTAGAAATAAAAGTCCCATAATTCAGTTCTGTAAAATATGGCCGGAAGCGTATTTTTGTTACCTGTTAGAAAAAATAAACCCTGATAATAAAGCATTATCAGGGTTTTGTTAATTTCTTTTCTTGTTTTCTGTGATCCGCCTGGGGCTCGAACCCAGGACCCCAACATTAAAAGTGTTGTGCTCTACCAGCTGAGCTAGCGAATCATCCTGTATTGCTTTTGTTTTACCGAAAAGCGTTGCAAAGATAGGTGTTATGGCTGGTTCCTGCAAGTTTTTGAGTAATTTTTTCGTAATATAATTCAATCTCGAAGGAGATTTGCTGGGCATTTACCGTAGAAACTGTTCTATAACAGGGATCAACAGAGAAGTGGCGACACCCATAAGTCCTATTGCCAGTCCGCTTACGGCTCCTTCTATGGCTCCGAGCTCTATCGCCCGGGCAGTTCCCAGCCCGTGTGCTGCTGCTCCTATTGCCAGCCCGCGCGCCACCTTGCTACGTATGTGGCATTTGTCGAGAACGAATGGTCCGATAATGCCGCCAAATAATCCGCACAGGAATACGATGATAGCGGTCAATGCCGGGATGCCGTTGGAATGTTCCGACAGGGTAATGGCAATGGGGATGGTTACCGACTTGGGTTGCAGGGAAGAGGTTATACGGTCTTCTACTCCCATGCCCTGGCAGATAAGTATGACGCTTACGATGCCTACGATACCTCCTACAGTGATAGCGGACAGGACGGAGATTACTTTTCCTTTGATCTGTTCTATCTGGTCGTACAGGGTGTAGCCCAGTGCGACGACGGAAGGGCCCAGCAGGAAGTTGATGAATTCGCTTCCTTGCCGGAAGGTTTCGTAGTTGATGCCGAGAATTTTCAGAACGAATATGATGATAGCTATACTTACGATAAGCGGGTGGAGCAGGGCTATGCCTGTTTTGCGATAGAGCTTCGAACCTATAAGGTAGCTGGCCATTACCAGGAATAGCATGAACGGTGCCGATGTAAATACTGTGTCCATAATTACTGTTTTTTATTTGAATGGTTTACCTATATGCAGATGTCTGCGGGTACGTACTTCTACTTTTTCCTGAACGTATCCTACTACGATCATTACCAGTATGGTAGTAACTATGGAAACGACTAGCAGCGCAGCCCAGTTCCGGGCGATGATATTGTATTCGGCCATCAGTCCCACGCCGGCGGGTACGAAAAAGAGGGCCATATTGCGGGTCAGGATATTTGCTGTCGTTTTTACGTCCTCGGGTTTTATGATTCTGGCTGTTAGGGCGAGGAAGAGGAGTATCATCCCGCAGACGTTTCCGGGAATGATTTTTCCGGTGAAGTGACTTACGATTTCTCCCAGGAAATAGAACAGGAGAATATAAGTAATGCCTTTAAGTAATTTCATTTTGAGTTATGAGTTGATCTTATATGTATGTCCGGCTTCACAGTTTATGTATTCTTCATCGCAAAGAAACCGTAAAGTCTCGATAACTTGCTCCCGTGGATAGGGCAGTATTTCTATTAAGCGGGCTCTTTCGCAGGGGCCTTGGTTTAAAATGCGTCGGATATCCGATTCTATGCGTCCGAAACGGGCGGATGACAGTTCTTCGGAACGGCGGGATATACATATATCGCAGTTTCCGCACTCTTCTCCTGTCTTTTCTCCGAAATACTGCAGCAGCATGTTTCCCCGGCATCGTTCGTCTTCGGCCACATATTGTAACATGCTGTTTATGCGGTGTTCAAATCTTTCTTTTCTTTCTTCATAAACTTTTTTCGGTATAATAAGATGCCGCGGTTCTTCCCGCCCGGCGGTATATAATATGAAGGGTGTTCTTTTACGGGGAATGTAGTGGAGTACGTGCAGGCGGTTCAGCCTGATGAGCCCTTCGTATATTTCCTGTTGTGTGAGATTTGTCCTTTGCCGGAGCAATTCTTCGTTTATAAATACATAGTCGGCAAACAGCCCTGTGTAGGAGCGCAGCAGGCACTGGAGGATGCAGTCGGCTACAGGATCTTCTTTCGGCAGTGAATATAATTCGTCCTTTTTCATCTGCATCATTACGCGGGAAAGGGTGTCCTCTTCTTCTACAAATTCTATATATCCGGCTTGTGTAAGTATTTTGAGTGCATTGAACGTTTGCAGGACCGGGAACTTGAATGTTTTGCAGAACGTATTGAGGTTAAATTCGTATAATTCGTCTTTGCCGTATCCTATAGCTACGTTTAGGAAATTTCCCGCCGCTTCATATATGCGCAGGATAAATTCTTTTTCCGGGAACAGGTCGCTGAGCCGGCGTTTCAGACTGGCCTTGTCGCTTTTGGAATAGAGAATGACGGCATAAGATTTTTCTCCGTTCCTGCCGGCACGTCCGGCTTCCTGGTAATATTCTTCGGGCGAATTGGGGAGGTCGAAATGTATCACCGTCTTTACGTCTGCTTTGTCGATACCCATCCCGAAAGCATTCGTCGCGACGATTACCCGGCAGTCGTTACAAGTCCATCGCTGTTGTTTCAGGTTTTTGTCTTCGATGGAAAGTCCGGCGTGGTAATAATCTGCATTTATTCCGTTACGGATGAGTTCTCCGGCTATTTCTTTTGTTTTTTTTCTGCTCCGGACGTACACGATAGCGCTTCCGGGAACCCGGTGGAGTACCCGCAGCAACTCCTGTATTTTATTTTCTCCTTTACGCACTACGTAGATGAGGTTGGAACGCCGGAAACTTTTTTTGTAAACGTTTTCTTTACGGAATAATAATTTGTCTTGTATCTCTTTTACGACTTCGGGTGTGGCGGTTGCCGTGAGCGCGAGTACCGGAATCCCGGGAAGCTGTTCTCGTATGCTTGCGATCTGCAGATAGGAGGGGCGGAAGTCGTATCCCCATTGCGAGATGCAATGTGCCTCGTCCACGACGATAAAGGAGACGGGCAGTTCTTTCAGCTTTTGCCGGAACAGGCTTGTGGATAATCTTTCGGGCGATATGTACAGGAATTTAAAACGGCCGTAGATGCAGTTCTCGAGCGTAACGATCATTTCGCGCCGGGTAATGCCCGAATGTATGTACGCGGCTTTGATCCCTCTTTTACGCAGATTATCCACCTGGTCTTTCATCAGTGCTATAAGAGGGGTAATGACCAGTGCTATACCCTCGACCGCCAGGGCGGGAACCTGGAAGGTAATGGATTTTCCTCCTCCGGTAGGCATAAGACCGAGCGTGTCTTTACCTTGTAATACGGAGAGGATGATATCTTCCTGTAGCGGGCGGAATTCGTCGTAGCCCCAATATTGTTTGAGTATATCCCGGATCAGTTCTTGCATACGACTTTTGTTTTTTACTGTCGGGGCAAAGGTATAAATAAATTGAGACATGAGGGCATAAGATGGGAGAAATATATGTTATAAAACATATAATGGCTATCTGTTTTTGCAGATAGCCATTACCGTTTATTTGGGAAAGAATGTTCTTTTTATCGTTCCGATATTTTTATTTCCTTGATGAACAGTTGCATATAGGTATTTCCGTTATGATTATTCTCTTCTATCGTATAACATATATCGAACGGTTTGTGGGCTTTGATATAATCGAAATGTTCGTGCATGTTGAATGCAATGCCGTTCATAATGTTTTCGCTTTTACTGTCTACCAGTTCCAGTTTTATGTGTTCCAGCTTCCGCCCTACGAGACGGCTTGTCCCGTAGTCGTACACCTGCCGGGTGCAAAAGACCGGTTTTAGGTTTCCGGGACCGAAAGGATTCATTTGTTTTAACTGCCTGAAAAATTCGGGAGTTATTTCGTTGAAGTCGAGAAATGTATCGATCTCTACCTGGGGCTTCATCTGCGCCGGAAGAATGTTCTCGGTGACATGAGCTTCAAAACGCCGGCGGAATTCCTCTATATTCTCTTCTTTCAGGGAGAGCCCGGCGGCATAGGTGTGTCCTCCGAAGTTTTCCAGCAGATCCCGGCACGACTCTACGGCTTTGTAGATGTCGAATCCTTGTACCGAACGGGCCGAACCTGTGGCAAGACCGTTGGATAAGGTCAATACGACGGCAGGCCTGTAATACAGCTCGGTGAGCCGTGACGCTACGATGCCGATAATACCTTTGTGCCATCCCTTGTTGTAGATAACTATTGATTTGCGGGATCCGAACGAACTGCTGTTCTCCAGAATGGAGTTAGCTTCCTCGGTGATCCGTTTGTCCAGTTCTTTCCTGTCTTCATTGTACTGGTTGATGCTGCGGCTTTTTTCACAGGCCGTAGCATAGTCTTTGGCGACCAGCAGGTCTACGGCTTCGATACCCGACTGCATGCGTCCCGAAGCATTGATGCGGGGACCTATTTTAAACACAATATCGCTGATGGTTATTTCCTTGTTGCCGAGCCCGCAGATATTGATGATTCCTTGTAGTCCGAAACTGGGATTGGAATTAATTCTTTTTAGTCCCTGGTAGGCCAGTATCCTGTTTTCCCCGGTGATGGGTACTATATCGGAGGCTATGCTGACTGTAACGAGGTCGAGCAGGGGTTCCAGGTATTTTTTTATGTTGATATTGTTATTTATCGAAAAACCTTGCATGAATTTGTATCCCACACCGCAACCCGACAAATGTTTGAAAGGATAGGTATCTTCTTCCAGTTTAGGATCGAGGACTGCTGCAGCGCAAGGAAGTTCGTCGTCGGGCATGTGATGGTCGCAGATGATGAAGTCTATATTTTTGCTTTTGGCGTAAGCTACTTTCTCCACTGCTTTTATACCGCAGTCGAGAGCGATAATGAGCGTAACTCCGCTTTCTTCGGCATAGTCTATACTCTTCGTCGAAATGCCATATCCCTCGTCATAACGGTCGGGGATATAATATTCGAGGTTGGAATAAAAATTCCTTAAAAATTTATACACTAAGGCTACCGCTGTTGTCCCGTCAACATCATAGTCGCCGTAAATTAATATTTTTTCTTTGCCCCCCATGGCTTTATTCAGCCGGGCTACAGCTTTATCCATATCTCTCATCATGAACGGGTCATGAAGATCGGATAGCTGGGGATAGAAGAACTTCTTAGCTTCCGCTGCAGAAGTAACCCCTCGCTGTACAAGAAGCTCACATATAGCCGGACTTATAGCCAACTCTTTTGCTAAAGTCTGTTTTATCTGTTGTTCGTCTGTTGTAAGGGGTAAGTAATTCCATTTACTTATCATTTATATGTTTTTTATTTTTTCTTTATCAGTCTCCTTCAGGAAAACTCCTGCTGTCACGTGGAGTATGGAAATCTCCTGTTCTTGTCGGGAAGAAATTGTTCCTGACAGACAGGGGTATAAGGAATGGACGGGAACCGGCGGATGTTTTTATTTACAGGCAGCACCGATATTCCCTCTATTATTGGCGTAAAGTTATAAAAACCCACTTAAAAGAACGAGTTTTTTTCTGTTAAATTCTGAAATCGTGTCATTTTTTTTAAATAAGACCGGGGGCTCTTTTTCAAAAAAGAGCCCCCGGTCTTTGCGATATCTGTGTCTGTCAATTGTTTGTATGGTCCAGATGTACGTCCATTTGAGGGAACGGAAAGTTCAGCCCGTGTTGCCCGAACTCTTTATATACTTTCTCATTCATGTCGAAGAATACGTTCCAGTAATCGCCCGATTTCACCCAGGCTCTCACTACCAGTGTGACGGCACTGTCGTCGAGGCTGGACAGATTGATAGAAAAAGCCGGCGTTTTTAATATGCGCGCATCTTCTTGGAGCATTTTCGTAAGAACCGCTTTGGCCGTATCGAAACTGTCTCCATAAGCTATGCCGTATTTCCATTCCAGCCGCCGGGTCGCTTCTTTGGAAAAGTTGTTGATGGAGCCTGTTGAAAGTCCGCCGTTAGGGATAATAATGGTTTTATTGTCCGGAGTGTTGAGAATAGTGTTGAATATCTGTATTTCCTTAACTGTTCCTTCATATCCCTGTGCCACGATATAGTCGCCTACCCGGTAGGGTTTGAATAATAATATCATAACTCCCCCGGCGAAGTTCTGCAACGTTCCGCTCAAAGCCATACCTATTGCGATACCGGCGGAGGCGAATAATGCAACGAACGAAGTCGTGTTTATACCTAATACTCCGATTATAATGACTATGAGTATCAGGGTGAGCGTTATGCGCGTAAGACTTAGCAGGAAAGAACGAAGGGAAGGTTCTACGTTACGTTTGACAAGGATGGTGTATAGCAGATTGTAGAGTTTTTTTAATATCCATTTACCTACAAAAAAGATAATGCAAGCAATCGCTATTTTGATGGACAGGTGGATGAGTCCGCTGATGCTTTGTTCCAATAATTGCTGGAAAGACATATCGGATGCGGACGATAGCATGTCGTAAAATGTGTGTGTCTTTGTCGTGTCGGCAACTGCCGTTGCTGCCTCTTTGGTTCCTAATCCGGCCGTTAGGGCCGACGTTAAATCACCTTGGGTCATAATTCATTTGTTTTTTAGGTTATTAATATATTCTGTGGTATTCTTTGCGGGACAGGTCTTTTTATACCAATTGAGTGCCGTGCGGAAATCCTCCAAAGAGTAATCTCCCGTGCCGGGTATATGGATGCTTAATCCGCCTTGACGGTTTATTGCCATGGGACAGTCGCCGGATATCCTGCCCGATATGATAAATGAGAAAGCCGTGTCCGGAATGGCCGAAACTACGTCGGTAAATTTTATGTAATTGTTTTGCGATTCGTTGCTGCTTGTCGGGCCGACCGGACGTGGAAATACTCTGTTATTTATTTGTTTTACAGGTGATTCTGTTGTTGTCCGGGGCGCATTGGATTCCTGGCCCGTAGCATGCTTCCACAGGATAAGCCCGTATTCCCGGGAAGATAATGATTCTTTCACATCTGTTATGACTGACGATAAATATTCCCGGTTAGCGGATTTAAAGTATATGTAAGTTTTTAACATCTTCTTTATTGCGTGGCCTTGTGTATCCCGAGCCTGATGTTTGAGTTGTGACGATGCTTCGTTATCGATGAGGTATGTGACCGTTTTTCCTTCGTTTAATTTTCTTTCGGAAATAGCGGACATCATATCGCTTATATTCTGGTGTGCATACCTTCCCGGATTATTGTTCTCCAGCATGTATACGAGTATGGTACGGTTTGTAGCCGGAACAAATGTACCGGAACCGTTTTCACAGGATTGTCCCAGGAGCGCGAGTGAAAAAATGAAAATACAATAAACTATTTTATGGTAAAACATTTTATATATAAGGATTCCGTATGCAAAAATAATAGAATTTTTTGTATTATGGTTTTACGCCTGAATATTAAATACGGGTGAAAACGGAATATTTTATAAAAACATTTTAAATAAAGTTTTAATGATAATAGTATATCCTTTTTCATTTATCTTTGTTCTTTACTCAAATAGCAAATTAAAAATATGAAGCGATTGCTGATACCTGTAATATTGTTTCTGGTATTACCTTTTTTCTCTTTTGCCCGGACTTATATGGAATGGGTGGACGAGGCTGACAAATATATTAAAGCCCGTGAATGGAGTAAGGCAGAGGAGGCTTTGCTGAATGCATTACGTTCGGAACCGGCGAATGCGCAAAATTCATTGTTACTGTCTAATTTGGGAACGGTGCAGCGTTATGCCGGAAAATATCAGGAAGCATTGCAAAGTTATACGAACGGGCTTCTGATGACTCCCCGTTCGGTTACTTTATATCGTAACAGAGCCGCTTTATATGCAGAGATGGACAGTCTCGACCGGGCCTTGGATGATTATAATCAGGTTGTATTACTGGATGATAAAGATGAGGATGCGCTGTACAGGAGAGGTCTTATACGTCTGGAGAAAAAAGATACGGCTGCTTGCCGGAGGGATTTCGAGCAAATTTTAAAATTGAATCCGGCCAGTTCCGATGCCCGCATAGGCTTGGCTATGCTATTAAAATACCGTCATTATTATCCGGAGGCTATTGATTTATACAGTCAGGTTATTAAAATGAATCCCGGTATGGCTTCATTATATGAAGGACGTGCGGAAGCTTATATTAAAGCTTCTCAGTTGAGCAAGGCCGACCATGACGTGGCTAAAGCGATGGAACTGGATAAGGACGATCCGTTGCCTTATGTGCTGAGAGCTATGATCAAAAAGGCCCGTTTTGAAGATGCTGCTGCCCGAAAAGACTTGGAGACCGCTGTAAAAATGGGCTATGACCGGCAGAGTGCCGAGAATATGCTGAAAGAATAGTTTGTGATAAAAACGAGAGTGTTTCCTGTTTTTTAATTTGGGTAAGAGAAAAAAAAACTTTACTTTTGTGATATGAATCGGATTGCGGAACATATCGGTTATTTGCTGACTGTTCATGATTGTGTGACAGTGCCCGGACTGGGAGGATTCGTCGTACAATATGAATCGGCTTTCTTTTCTGAAGATATGCGCAGATGCATGTCTCCGGTAAAGACGATTTGTTTCAATACGGCTTTGTCACACAACGACGGACTATTGCCTCAATCTTACATGAAGGCATGTGTCGTTTCTTATGAACAGGCTTGTGCGATGGTAGAAGAAGATGTGAGCTTGTTGAAGACGGAGCTGGAGAAAAAAGGGAACTGTTGCTTACAAGGAGTCGGAGTTTTTTCCCGGAACGAGGAAGGTGCCGTATTGTTCGTACCGGAGGAACAGTCTGCCGTCCTGGGAGATATGTTCGGCCTGCAACCGTTGACATTGAAAAAACTTTCGGATATACCTGTATTACAAAGCCCGGAAAAACAGGAAAATATTGCGACCGGCGAAGGTAGACAGGCCGACGTCGTATATATTCCGGTAAACAGGCGTTTCGTGCGATATGCTACGGCTATCGCGGCTATGTTCATTCTTTTATTAATGATTTCCACACCGGTAGATACTTTCGATACAAAAGCTGATTATGCCAGCCTGCTGGCGGCAGAGCTTAGCGGTGATCGTGAAGATGTAAATAGCGCAATTGCAGAATTGCCCGATACAGATGCCGAATTGTCTGCGGTATTCTCCGGGGATAAACATGAGGCCGAAGAGAATATATCGGTAACAGCCGTTTCAGAGAAAAATAAATCTTCCTACTATATCGTCATAGCATCCTTGGTGAACAGGCAGGCAGCGGAGCTCCAGCTGGAAAATTTTCGGCGAATGGGGGTGACCGATGATATTCATATTTATGAAGGCAAAGGTAAGGTTCGTTTATATCTGGCTGATTTTTCAAATTTTGACGAGGCAAGCCGTTATTTGTCACGGTTACTGAAATCGGGTTCTCGCTTTTCTGACGCCTGGATATTTTCTTCCAAATAAAAAAGTAGTCGTTTATAATTTTTCTGTATTTGATCGGATGGCGATAAAATAGCCGTTTGATTTTTTTTGACATTTCCTGAATGCTACTTCCTAATAATTAGTTCAAATGGTCGCTGAATCTGTCTGTACGGTAGGAGAGATTTGGCAATATTAGTTTTATTGTTTTTTTAATTTTACTTATTTACAAATGAATAAAATTGATTTATTATTTTATATTATTGATTTTATGTTTATATTTGTCTCAGTAAAATTATTGAAATGGATAAAATTAAAAAACGTTTACCGTTACAATGTCCTTCTTGTGACCATGTTTTGAAAGTAGGACGTATGTTCTGTGATGAATGTGGAACGGAAGTTTGCGGCGCATTTGATTTGCCTGTTCTGGCAAGGTTGACCGGGAAAGAGCAGTCTTTTATTTTGTCTTTTGTCAAAGCGAGCGGGAGTCTCAAAGATATGGCAAAAAATATGGGAGTAAGTTATCCTACTGTCCGTAACCTGCTGGATGATATAATAGATAAATTAAACAAAATCGAAGAACTATGAAACTAAATCTGAAACAACTGTTCAATCCTTTTGAGCGTGTAGCCGGCTACCGGTCTCTTTTATGGGGTATTGCCGGAATGATTATAGCAACTTTATTATCTGTTATGGCCGATATACATTATCATGGTCTTCTTCATTTCGGGCCGGCGCCCAATCCTGCCTGGTGGTGTTTTGCCATAGAGCATCTGGTGGTATGGATCATTCCGGCCGTTTTGTTTTATATATTCGGGCTTATCTTTTCTAAATCCCGTATTCGTCCGGTAGATGTTTTGGGAACAACGGCTTTTGCCCAGTTGCCGTTTATTCTGATGTCCGCTTTTTATTTGTTGCCTCCTTTGAAAAGATTTCTGCAATTACCTGTCGATACGATGGTTCCGCAGCAATTGCTGCAATCTCCCGATTTTATAAAAGGGATGTGGCTTTCCCTTATAGGAATGCTGTTCCTGATATGGGTATTGATATGGATGTATCAGGCTTTCAGGATATCCTGCAACCTGAAAGGGTATAAGCTGGGACTATGTTATGCTATTGCTATTTTAGGGGGTGATTTCCTGTGCCGTTCTTTAATAGGTTATTTGTGTTATCGTTAGATCTTAATAGAATGAAAAGAATAAGTATATTAGCCGTTTTTTTAAGTATAGCTTTTACGATGTTCTCCCAGAGTGAGAAGATCAAGGCTGAGACCTTGTTTGAACATTTAAGGAACGGAGAGGGGCAGCAAGTTTACGAGATGCTTGACGAAAAAGCGCAATCTATGATAACACCGGAATTCCTTTCATCTTGTTTTATGGAATTGCAACGGGGGATGGGAGAGTATAAAGGCCATACCGGATTTGTTTCCTGGCCCGGTAATATGTGGTATAGCGATATAAGAATGGGAGATATGCAGATTCGTTTATTGCTCGTCTTTGACAATGACGGCCTGGCAAATACTTTGCGTTTTGTTCCTGTTCCGGAGTTTCATACTGCAACATATGGCAAGGGGGAAAAAGAAGTGATAATAAAAAGTGGCAGATACTCCTTGCCAGGTACCTTATCGATGCCCGAAACCGGTTCGGCTCTTCCTCTTGTGATTCTTGTGCACGGTTCGGGGCCTAATGACAGGGATGAGACAATAGGGCCGAATACTCCGTTCAGGGAGTTGTCAGAAGCATTAACCGCACGTGGTATTGCCGTATTGAGGTATGACAAGAGGACGAAAGTTTATACTCCGGATAAGAATGACACGGTTACGCTGGATTATGAAGTGACGGACGATGCGCTTTCTTCCATAAATTATGCACGTACGTTGCCCCGGGTAGATGAACGAAGGATTTTTGTATTAGGACATAGCCTGGGGGGAATGATGGCACCGCGTATTGCGGATCGTGACGGAAAACTTGCCGGAATTATTTTACTGGCTGCTCCTGCCCGAAAAATGGGAACGTTGATGGCCGAACAATTACGTTATATATCCTCTTTGGATACGCTGCACGGCGGAAATGGGGATGCCAGGGTCGAACAGTTGATTCTTCAATCCGAAAATATGGATAAGATAGGTATGTCCGGTTATGATCCTTCGGTGGGATTGCCGGCCGGGATACCGGAGTCTTATGCGGCAGACATGAGCTTATATAATCCGGTAAAGATAATGGAGACGGTCTCTGTACCAGTACTGGTATTGCAGGGGGAGAGGGATTATCAGGTGACAATGGAAGATTTTAATATCTGGAAAAAAGCGTTGTCAGGACATTCGGCTACATTTTACAGTTATTCCTCTTTAAACCATATATTCCATTCGGGCGAAGGAAAATGTACCCCAGCAGAGTATATGAAAGCCGGGGTGATTCCGGATCGGGTGTTTGATGATATTTCTTCCTGGATAAAAGGATTAAAATAATATTAGTGCAAATAGGATAAAACAGCAGGATAATTGTTTTCAATGATTATCCTGCTGTCGTTTTTGGAACGGGAGTGTTTTATTTTTTAGTAAGCTTTTTGATTTTTTCCAGAGATAAATTACCACACAGTGTGATATATACGAATTTAGGTGAATTATCGACAGCCATAACAAGCTCGCTGATTTTATTTTTGTTCTTTTTTATAAAAAACTTTACGTGCTCGTTTTTGTCCTTGACACTCATCAGTTCTTCATAACCTTTTTCCCGGATCATGGCTATATAGTCTGCTTTCATTTTGTTGGAGGTAGCACCATCTTCGCTGGTAAGAATGTACATGGAATCCAGATCCTGTGCAATGTCACCGATATTCATTCCGTTTGCATCCATATCCGGCATCAGTTGTAACAATGTCTTGGATATATTTACTACGGTTACCCCTTTCATTTTGGAGTATTTTTCGATAAAATTATTTTGGGCTCTTAATGAGAGTGCAGAGACCATGAACAGTGTGATAATAATATATTTTGTTTTCATGATTAATATGTTTTTGAATATGAGTTAAGTATATAATTTAATTTGTCAATTTCTGTTTCTGCCAATTCAATTTTTTGGGTGCCTTTATTCAGCTTTTGGGAAACGAGTATTAAAGCATTTTGAGTTTCCGCATAAATTTCTCGGGGCGACGGTTCAGGAGTATGGGATGCATCCTGGCGTATAAGATATAATCCGCAACTGATGACAATAATCAGACTGGCTGCCAAACCGGTCAGTGTTTTCCAGGGAATACGCCGGAAGGTCTTTTCAGTCTCCTTTCTTTCCATGGAATCGATTATCTCTTCCAGTTTCTTGCCTAAGTTCTCCGGAATAGATATAAACGTATCTTTATGAAGTGCCAGAAATATTTTACGATCGGCGGCGAATTTTTTATTTCCGGGTTCCGATTCGAAATATCGAAGCAACTCGAGCTCTTCCTGTTCATCTAATGTTCCTTCGTAAAAGGATTCGAGCAGTTGTTCTATGTCTTTATCTTTCATTCTTCTACGCTTTAAAAAGTTCTTTAATTTTTTTTCTTCCCCGGGAAAGCATAGTTCGTATATTGCCGTTGCTTAATCCCGTGATCTGTTCTATTTCCTCGTTGCTGCATCCTCTGAAATGTTTGAGAATCATAACCTCTTTTTGCTGACCGGGCATTTGGTCTATCAATCGTTTTATTTGTATCAGATCGTCTTTTGTTTCCAGATATATATCGGGAGATATTCCGGTATCGGCCATATTCAGTTGTTCGGTTCCTTCATGTCTGAATCTGTGATATGCTTTATTCAGCTGAGTCAGGCAGAGGTTTTTTACCAGGGTTACACAATAAGCTTCTGTATTCTGGATATCGGTACATTCATCCCGTATCATCCATAATTTCATATAAACCTCTTGTATAATATCCTGGGCATCATTCTGATTTTCGAGTAACCGGTAAGCAATCCTGTACAGTTTGGGATGTAACGGAAGGAATACTTGTTTGAAGTTTTCCGCATTCATCCTTATTTGTTTTTATCCGTTAATTTCCGGATCTGCTTTTTATTCAGATTTCCTTTTATTCTTACTAATTCATGACTATCTCCGGTATTGATGACTACCAGTTCTTTTATAATGTCGTTTTTTATTTTAATCAGTACGATAGACGTTTCGTTTTCATCATTGTTCCGTATCAGAGTTTCATAACCGTTAAAGAAGTTATTGTTCTTGAGCATGTTGTCAAGATTAGTTTTAATTTTATCGGAACATTCGTCCAGATTAATTACTTCGATCGAGTCTATACCTTTTAGTTCCGAAGCAAAAGGCTTTAACAGAGTCGTGACGAACTTGTTTATTTTTATATGCTCGGTATCGGCGGTTTTTGCATAATTCGAAAACAATTTGTCTATATTATTTCCGAGTGCCGGAAGAGATATCATTAATATGATAACGGGTAAAATCTTTGTTATTTTCATAATAGCTTATTTTAAAGAGTTAATTATTGACGCGCCGTTTTAGTCTTTATGAATAAGACGGATTATCGGCGGTTTTGTTACAAAAAATATACGAAAAAACGGGTATCTTGTGAAAAAATACCCGCTATCCATTTATCCTGAATAAGATATCCGATATAAAATTAAGATACTTTATTTTGTATATTACCTTCTAAATATGATTTTACGTTGGCACATGCGATATCCATCAGCCGTTTACGGGCTTCGAAAGTCGCCCAGGCTATATGAGGGGTGATATAACAATTCCGGGCTGAGAGCAGCGGATTATCGTTTCTTGGCGGTTCGGCTGAAAGTACATCCAGTCCTGCTGCATATAGACGTTTGCCGTTTAAGGCATCAGCAAGATCTTGTTCATTCACCAATGGCCCCCTGCCTGTGTTGATAAGAATAGAGGTCGGCTTCATTAAAGATAATGCGTTTTTATCTATCATATTCCTTGTTTCAGGAGTAAGAGGCGTGTGTAACGAAACGATATCGCTAGTTTTTAATAACTCTTCCCGGGAAACCGCTTTGATATAAGGTGGCAGGTCTTTTTGTTTTTTAGAAGTATTTGCTATCACGCGCATACCGAAAGCGTCGGCCAGTTTGGCGACAGACATTCCGATATGGCCAAGTCCTATAATGCCGAATGTCTTTCCGGCCAGTTCGGTAATAGGTGTGTCCCAAAAACAAAAATCTTTACATACACTCCATTTTCCCTCTCTTACTTTGCCGGAATGAAGTTCGACCTGATTGGTAATATTCAGTAAATGGGCAAATACCATCTGTACCACCGATTGAGTGCTGTAAGCAGGAATATTGGTAACAACTATATTTTGTTCCTTTGCGGCTTCGATATCTATAATATTATATCCGGTAGCCAGTACTCCTATATATCGCAATGAAGGTAATAATTTTAAAGTGTCAGCTTTTAAAGGCACTTTGTTTGTCAATATGATTTCTGCGTTTTTTGTCCGTTCAATAATTTCGGATTTATCGGTACGGTCATATAGGGTGCAATTACCCAAAGAAGTCAGATAATCCCAGGACAGATCCCCCGGATTGACGCTATAGCCGTCTAGAACCACTATTTTTTTCATAGTCGTATTTTTTAGTTATTACACAAAGATATGGTTTATTTGTGAATACGAAAAGAATAGGGGAGTGCAGAATGTTAATATAGGGCTGTTCTTGTTCGGCTTTTTCCATAGATAGGGATGTGTTGCCGTATAAGTCAATGTTCCTGAAAAAACGGAACAAGTGAAATCTTAAAGGTAAGCAATAGTATTTTAGAATTATGATTGTGATATGAAATCGGGCGGTAGTTTTTAATGAAAGCAGTCAACGCTAATGCAATAAAGATTTTAATTCTAAATGTTTTCCTGTGGTTTGAAAATGTTATAATATTTTTATTATAAATTTATTTTTTTCTTGTAAATAATAAATTTCTTTTATAATTTTACTTTTGTAAAGATTTAGTGTTGCAGGTGTTTTTATGTTTGTTTTATTCCCTTTGTTATTTTACCCTTAAAATTTATTATTATGAAAAAATTATTTGTTTTGTCATGTGCATTATTTTTATGTGTGCTAATGCCGCTGTCTGCCCAAATCAAAGTAAACCAATATGGAGCCACTTATGTAGGTTCATATGGTTCTAATCCCGATGCACAGAATTCGAATTATGATATTCCGGGATTATATGTATATGGAGCGAATGATTATCCTGCTATTTACTGTAAGCCCGGTTCGATAGGCCTTGGTATGAAAATTGATGGTAGTAAAAATATTAATGGTCCGCTTTTGTTTCTACAGGGAAATAATACGGCTAATATTACTTTGGTACAGGCATATGGTGTAGGCGGATTGTGTTTTAGTCTAACGGGGGAGGGCGTAGTATCTGCTAATAATTATATAACTTATACCCCTAAAAGCAATTTAAAAAATGGAGAAATGTTCAAGAAGATCGATTCTCCTTTGGAAAAACTGATGAAACTGAACGGTATCTTATACCAGTCTTCCGTATCGGAAACAAGTGGAGACGGCAAGCAGATGGTTCCGTCATCCAAGTACCGTATCGGTTTACGGAGCGAAGAAGTTCAGTCTGTGGTGCCTGAAGTGGTTTATACGACTCAGGAAGGTGAAACCGGAATAGCTTATAACGAACTGGTAGGATTGCTGATAGAAGCGATGAAAGAACAACAGGCGACTATATCGGAATTGCAGGCTGCTGTCAATGAGTTGAAATCTCCGTCAACGATAGAAAGCCAGGCAAGCGATAACGCCGCTTTGTTGCAGAACGTACCCAATCCTTTCGATAAAGAGACCCGCATCGGCTATACATTGCCCTCCACAGTTTCCAGTGCGCAATTACTGGTTTATGATTTGCAGGGCAACCAGCTGAAGAACATACCTGTTATCTTACGGGGAAAAGGCGAAGTAGTGATCCAAGCCAGCGAACTGAGCGCCGGGATGTATGTCTATACATTACTGGCCGACGGTAAAGAAGTGGCAACGAAAAGAATGATATTAACGAAATAAGGGAGTTGCCATGAAAAGAAACAAAATCAGAGATCTGTTTCTCCTGTCCGCTGTTCTGCTGTCCTTGCCATGTATGGCAGATTTACAGCATACGGTAACATTCGACCGAAACAAGCTGGTTCTTGGAGAACAAGCAGGAGGCGACGGTATGGTTTATACGACCATCCGTTATGAAGACTTTCGTTTAAATCAACAGGAAGGCCACCCGGAATTGCCGTTCTGTTCTGTCCATCTATTAGTTCCAGTCGAAAATGCAGAATTTACTGTAACCATAGATTCCTACGAGAGCGAAGAAGTGACATTGCCGCATCCGGTCTATCCGGCACAGACTTCGATATTAGCCGGTAGCCTGTCCGCCAATTATCCGTTCGTGACTCCCGATACCCGAGTTTATACTTCTGCACAGTACCCTTTATCGGTAAGTAATATAGAGCGAGACGGTTATTTCGACGGAGACAAACACATTGTAACGGTTTCTGTATGGCCTGTGGGATATATCCCCCAAGCGAATAAAGTGAAGTTTTATCGCAGTATCACGTTCACAATCCATTATGGAGCATCGAAACGGAGCGTGTCGAAAACCAATGCCATGCAACCTATCCACCGGGATTTGGAGTCGTCCGAATCATTGGAAATTCTTCAAAAGACCATAGCCAATAAAGATATGGTAGCTCCTTTACTGGCGAAGAGCCGCACTCGAAGTGTGTCTAAGGAGAGCCGTAGACGTGCCGGAACGATATATACCATACCCTGTTATGAATATTGTATCGTCACTTCCCGTCAGTTAGCTCCTGCATTCCGTCGCTTAGTAGGTTGGAAGCGGATGAAAGGTCTGGATGCGGGTGTTATTACGATGGAAGAAATCCTGAACGAACCGAATATCGTGGGTGATACTATTTCTGATATCAATGATAACGCAGGTAAACTGCGACAATACTTAATGGGAGCATATGCAAACGGAACAAAATATGTATTATTAGGTGGAAATATAACGGTAGTTCCCGCAAGATTTAGAACGGGAGATGGAAAGGATTATCAATATTGGTTAAGTAGCATTCCTACCGATTCATATTATGGAGACTTGAATAGTGACTGGGATAAGAATAGAAATTGGAAGTATGGTGAAATGACCGATGTGATAGACTTTTGGCCTGAATTGTATGTAGGAAGAATTTTATGTACGACAAATGCGGAAGTGGAACGGTATGTGAATAAACTGATCCGGTATGAGTTTAATCCTCAAGATGCAGATTTTTCTTATGTAAAAAATGCGTTTTATACTCAAAGTGACGAATTTCAATCCATATTTAGGCAGGCACAGGTTATTTCTACGGCATGGGGCGATACTATATTTTCCAAACAAACCATATTTGAAGAATTACCTACAGCAGCTGATCCTTCACCGACATTCCCCAGTGGAAAGCAAGTAATTGACGAGATTAACAAGGGGTATGGATGGATTAGTTTGCATGGACATGGAAATCCTAGTAGAGTAACTGTTTCTTCAAGCGGATATGATGGAAAACCGGGTAGTTATCTTGCTGCGTATGAGGATTATGATACGACAGAGATTGGTAATAGCTGGGAAAATCTGAAAAATATAAATTCTCCTTCCATTGTTTATTCGAATAGCTGCACAAATATGCCGATCGATGAGTTTAATGTAGTCGAAAATAGGACAAGTGTAGGTAAATCGTTTACAACGGGTGGGAATTATGGTGGTCCGGCTTTTCTGGGGCATACAAGATTAAGTTATATAGAGACAGGCGGAGATTTATATAAAGAATTTATCAAGATAATAAGAGAAGGGGATTCCCGGATAGGGGTAGCAGAAGCAATGTCTAAAGGAAAATATACAAAATCGGACTGGTATGATCGTTATGAATGTTGTAGTCATAATCTGTTAGGTTGTCCTGAATTTAATATGTGGACTGATGTTCCGGAGAGAATAGACAGTATGTACGTGGAATCGTGGCCCGGCTTTCTTAAGATGCGGATTAATGGTTGGAATAATTGTACATTCCATTTAACAGGTTTATTTAAAAATGAAGGTTTCTTTTATCATATAAAGGGTTCGAATTCTACTTATCGTTTTTCTGGTAAATCTGCGAATTGCTATACAGTGATGGCTACGCGCCCTAATACATTCCCTTATATTCCTCATTTATATATTCAGAACATAGATATGACGGGGGAAAATTATATTTTCGGTACATCGGTATCTATCGGATATTTTGTGGATCCGTTAGCCGGTTCCAAAGGGACGAAAGGAAATGTGACGGTGAAAAGCGGGGCGGATATTATCTTTGAAGTAAGTAAGGATGTTTTACTGGATAAAGGATTCGAGATAGAACCGGGAGGTGCTTTCGAGATAAAGCATCGGATTATTTAATCAAATATTTTTAAGTTTGGGAACATTTTGAGAGTTATTTCAAAGTGTTCCTTAATTAATAAATCTTTATGACTGTAATATCGTTATGAATTTGTTTTCTTAAAAATAAGATATTCAGATATATGTGAAGATGATAAGGCTTTATTATCAATATAAAAGAGAAGTCTGTAATAATTTACAGACTTCTCTTTTGTATCTATGGGCGGAAAGACAGGGTTTTGAACCTATAACTCTAACCGCTTATATGTCAGCTACTTTGCTTTCAAAATTTCAAATAGGTAACGAAACAGTAACGATTTTTAATCGTTAAGCCTGTCCAACTTTGACCGTGTTTGTCTGCCTAACTTTCGGGTTCAAAGATACTGCATTCTTTTGAAACTCGCAAATATCTGATAATAAATATTTTTGGGTTAGTGCAAGGTGCAAGCTATATATATAAATATATACTTGCACCTTGCACTAAAAAAAAGCACTGGGGTACAAATGGTTAAAACAAAATCCGTATCTTCGTAACCGATTAAAAACAAACGTGTATGATAATAACTAACCGTGAAGAAGTAATAGATAAAGCGTTCGGCGTATTTGTCAGGATGAACTACGAGAAAGCAAGCATCATCACGCTTGCCAAAGCCTGCGGGGTGACAAAAACGGGTATCGTTTATTATTTTCCGCACAAGTTGGATTTATTCATGGCTGTGGCGGACAAATACGTGCTAAAAATGCACGAACCGGAAAACAAGTTTGCCGCTCCTGCCGATACGTTGACGGAGTTCATCGGGCAATACGTGGCGGGAGTAGCCGCTTCCATGAAAAGGATTGTTGAACTGATTGGCGATAATAGCAGCCCGCATGATTGTAGTCCTAACTTCTACTACTTTCATTTCCTGTCACAAGTGCGCATGTACTATCCGGGTATCAGGCAGAAAATTGAGAAAATCTACCGACAAGACTATGACCTATGGGAGAAAGTCATACAGAAGGCAAAAGAAAGCGGGGAAATCAGGAGCAACACGGACGTGAAGAAAACGGCTATCTTGTTCCGGCAAATGTTTTTAGGACTGTCATACGAACAAGCATTTCTGAACGGTCTGAACGTGGACGAACTGGCAGAAAATTTTCGCCATATCTATTCGCTGCTTAAAGCCTGATACTCTTTTGTTTTTTTAACCTCTATTATTTTTGAACAGATGTTCAAAAAGTGATATTTTTATCTTATCTTTGGAGCGAAGCAAAATTCAGCGACATGGATAAGGTTCAGAAACAGAGAGGAAGCATCGTTCTGTACAAGGAAGAAAGAAACGGTGCGGACTACATACGGATAGAGTATGTAAACAGTCAGGCTGTCGCCCTGCTGCTCGCCCAAGATACGGACGTGGAAAAGACAGGCAATAGTTCTGCCTACATACCTGCCACCGCTTTTAAACTGCCGGATTTCTATGACCGCTATTCGCCCCACGCCTATATTGATTACAGCCGGGTTTACGTGCGGCATCCCAAACCTAAAAGGGAATACATACTGCCGAGAGGCTACCTCGAACTGCTGGAACAGAAGCGGTACAGCCTTTCCACCATAAAAGCCTATAAAATCTATTTCAGCGACTTCATGGAATACCACAAGGGGCAAGACCTTGACCTGCTGACGGTCGAGGACATAAACAGCTATATGCTCCACATGGTAAAGGAAAAGCACATATCCGCCACCCAGCAGAACATGCGCATCAACGCTATCAAGTTCTATTACGAGAAAGTCCGGAAAGGCAAGCGGCAATATTATGGCGGGATAGCCCGTGCAAAAGAGTACAAGGCATTGCCCGAAGTATTAAGCCGGGAAGAAATGAAAAGCATCTTTGCACAGTTATCCAATCGGAAACACAGGTGCATGATTTCTCTTATTTACTCTGCCGGACTACGCCGAAGCGAACTTCTGAACCTGACACCCCAAGACATCATCAGCGAACGGATGCTAATCAGGATTGCCGGAAAAGGCAAGAAGTGCAGGTATTCCCTACTGTCGGAAAAGCTGCTCAACGAACTAAGGGCTTACTACCGGGAATACAGACCGCAAAAATGGCTTTTTGAGGGCGAACAGGCAGGCGAACAATACTCGCCCAGCGCATTGGTTAAGATATTGAAAGAAGCGGCAAGGAAAGCCGGAATAAAGCATCGGGTACACCTGCACATGCTCCGGCACACGTTCGCCACCCACCTGCTGGAACAAGGGACAGACCTAAGAACCATACAGGAACTTATGGGACATACCGATATAAAAACAACGGCAATTTATCTGCACGTATCGAACGCCTATAAAGCAAAAATCCCCAATCCGCTGGATTGTTTGGATGATGATTAGACAATGATTTAATAGTGAATAGGAACTACACCATAAGGTGCGTTTATCGAAAAATTATGAACAATTAGAGTACACGATATGAGAAATGAAATTTTACAGTTGAAAGATTTAGGTCGTATGCCTAATGAAAGTATCAATGATTCTGATAGCATTGATGAGTTGATAAATGCTTATGATACTTTATTAGAACAAATACAATTCCCCATATCATTTGATGAAGCTATGGTGTTGGTACAAATCTTCCCTGAAAATGCTTTTTATGATTTGCAGTGGAGCTTACTAAGACTTGTAGAGTCCGTTTGTGTTGATGATGATAGGTATATTCAATTAATAAACTCTTGCCCAAGTCAAGAATGGCGGGACACTCTAAATGCTCGCTATGCAAATTATAAAAAGGCACAAGAGGTAAAGTAAGTTCATAACAAGCCGGGATAACGGACTAACGCCGTTCCCCGTCCAGCCATTATCAACCATAAAACGTAGAAATATGTACGAAGAATTTTTAGAAAAAAGCCTCAATAGCAAGAGGCAAGCAGTAGATGATACTTTTATTGCTAAATATGCTGATTTGTCTTATCCCGAACTGAATACTTTATGGCAGGAGGTCGGGTTAGGAAGTTTTTGTAATGGGCTGTTTAAGCTCATCAATCCATCCGATTATCAGGATGTGATAAACTCCTGTTTTGAAAAGGAGGATGACCAATCATTTCTACCATTCATGTGTACGGCTTTCGGCGATCTCTTTGCCTATGTAAAGAATCCGAGACTGAATAATTACGTCGTTTATCTGAATGTCAGATACGGAACATATTTAATACTTCCTGCCAATCTTCGTGCGATTTTTAATAAGGTAATGGTAAATGAAAGTTTCTTGAAAGGCTGGTTTGATTTAGAAAATTATCCTATAATACAAGAAAAACTCGGAACTCCAGATTATGACGAGTGTTTTGGATATTCTCTACTTTTGGCTTTGGGAGGAAGTGAAGATATTGAAAACATCAAGATAGTCAAGACTATTCCGTACATTGACATTTGTACCCAAACAATCGGCGAATTTGAAATTGCAGATAAATGGTGAATATAGAATAGGTTGATAACAACGCAGGATAACGGCAAGCCGTTCCCTGCTGAACCATTAGTAGCAATCAGAAACAAATAGTAGTATGGAACATTTCAAAGAAGTACCAGATGTAAATCGGTTAATAATATCTCCTCTCTATTTAAGAGAAGGATTAGAGTTTGCAAAAAATCAAGGCTATAATGATATTTTAATATCAACGGACGACATCGGCATCAGTGGTGTTTCCTGTAAACACACATTAAATGTAAGTCTAATATGTGAATATGATTTTATTGAAACCTTGATTATTTCAGGGTACGACTTTACAATAGAACCATGCAATTTAAATCAACTAAGTGTTTTACCGCACTTAAAAAAATTGGGACTTTGGATTGACAAGGTCTTTACTATTGATTTCAGTTTGTTTCCCAAACTTGAAGAATTGAAGTATTATCATACAAAACAAACAGAAAATGTAGATACTTTAATAAACTTGAAACGACTGCATATTTATAATCTCAAATCAGAAGATTTGAAAGAACTGAAAAGCATGAATTTGTTAGAAGAACTGACACTATGGGATGCCAAAAATATAAATTTGAATGGTTTATGTCAATTAACTAACATAAGAACGTTGGAGATTGTTCGTTCTCGAAAAATGATAGATATTAGAGGTTTATGTAATTCAAATAGACTTAAAGAATTATCATTATATTATTGCAATAACATAACGGACATTAGTGTTTTGAACCGTTTATCAAGAGTTAAAATACTTAGATTACGTAACTGTAAACGACTTCAAGATTTAACCCAATTAGTACCCAACAATACGATTAAGCAGATTAGTATTTCAAGTCTAAAAGACTTGAAATTTTTGGCAGGAATGAAGAAACTCAAATTCTTGCATTTTGATGATGTAATTGATGGAGATATATCCCCATTATTGGACTCTTCTTTAGAGTTTGTAGGTATGGTTTCAAAAAAGAAATATTCCCATACAGAAAAGGAAGTGAACCTAATACTGGAAAGAAACCGATTGAATAATAAATAGCTACTAACAAACCGGGCTAACGCTTACAGCGTTCCCCGCTTAGCCATTATAAACAGTAATGCAAAATATGAAACAGAAAATATACCATATCATTATCTTTTTACTCTTTTGGTTTTGTGGAGTAGCCTATTCACAAAATCCCAAAGCAGATATTTTGCAGCAAGACCTTTCGGGCTTGTTTGACAATTTAAGCATGATTGGCATATTAGGAGAAGATTGTAGCCGAATTGATATTCATATTACCGAAGTTCGGAAAATGGATAGTAGAGAATATGAGATAAAGGGTATCAGTCGTACCCGATTATCCGTAATCTGTCCGTTTAAGGGAAAGGTTTGTGTAGATAGCATTTCTTCCTGTTCCCAAATGATAAAAAGTGAATATACGGAATTGGACGGTTTCATATACGGGTATTACTCGTTTGCGGAATACGGAGATAAACGATATAGCGGTACATTCTCCGGTTCTTTCAAGCAGGGGTATCGGATGAGCGGACAGCAAATAGAGAAAGGACGGAATGAAATAGCAGAACTGAAATTGAACTTATCTGAATATCGGGGTAAGTGGAAATCCGCAAAGGGACTGACAAAAGTCTGTTCTTGGGCAGATGAGATTATACCCGATACTCCTGCAAACTTCTGCCTGTTTAATGATGCAGGCGAATGGATTGTATCACCGAAATATCGTAAGAATGGTTGGGAAAATCTATATAATGCCTATCACAATGAAAATCTGACAACGGACGAGATACAAAAGGCTCGTGAGGTGGAAGAACAGGAATGGTGGGTAAATAAAAGCCAATCATGCAAAGTAATTTGAGTTTATAACAAAGCGTGATAACGCCTAACAGCGTTCCCCGCTTAGCCATTACTAACAATACGAATAACTCTTTATGATAAAATTCATTTTAGATGCGATGTATTATCAGATATTCATATTTAATAGGGATAAATTTATATTGGAAAATCCACATGAGCGGACGATACAGATAATATGTGGAATATTATTTCTTCCTGTTATAGTATTGACGTATCTACTGATAAAGGAGAATTTCAATTATAAAACCCCTTTTGTGTTTTTTATCATAATCTATGTTTTACTATACAAGACATTCTGTTCGTATTATATCAAAAGGAAAAAAGGTATGGAAATTATAAGGAGTAAACCTCTAATATTTAATAGCCAAAAGATTTCTTCCTTCATATCATGGATGATTTATCCCATTTTGGTTGTATTACTTTATTTTATAATAACACATCGTCATTGGCTAAAAATTATACAATAAAGATTTAATAAGTTAGTAACAACGAAAGATAGCATCTGACGATGCTCCTTTCTAACCAATAGCGTACATATATGAATAATGTAACAAGAGTAAGAATTGTATATGAATGTAGCATAATAGGTGTTGTTTTGCTGACATTCTTAAAAGGTATGTTCCCATACATGGGAGCATGGTGGCGAGTAGCCCTTATTACTTCACTTGTAGGATTGTGGTTTTCACTATCTTATCTGAAACGGTATAATTATAAATGGGGGTTCAATTACATAGGAAATCATTTATACATTAACCTCTTATTGAAAGTACAGAAGTGGTTTCAGAACGCTACAATCATAGCCTTATTGATACCTGTATTCTTAAAAGACCTCTTGTATAATCAATATTGCTTAGTAGCATATATATTGCTTGTAGGTATGTTCTTGGGCGTGAAGCTGGCTACTTACACAGTAGAGTACGCTATATATAAAAGTAAATTCATTGGTAACAAGGAAAGATAACCCCTGAACGCTTTCCCTCACCAAACCATTATGAATAAAGGAATAAAAAAGACAGATAACTATTTTGAACGAGTGAAGCAGCGTGCAAACCGGACGAATTACAGATACTATTTTTTTGACTACCTATATTTCAAGGGAGAGGTTTGGGGCAAGAAGATAGGGCGGATGTCAGGTTTTATACTGCTGTTTTGGTATTGGTGGTGGGTAGTAGTTCTGCCCGGCAACTTTCTCCTGATTAACAATGTACCGCAATGGTCGTCCTTACATCTTGGCTATTTAGGTGCAATGTTTTTGCTTATTTGTGTATTTATTCTTGCACGATACAGGAAAGCCCGTGTACAGGCATTGTTGAACCGCTACCGCCGCTCTAAGCATATCAGCGCAGTACAGGCATATTTTCTGTTCCTGCTGCCCTTTGTACTTTTCTTCTTAGAAACATGGCTGTTCGATGAATGGGGTTGGACGGATTGCGTGAAGTGGAACAAATGATATGTCATTCATATATAAAACATCAGATATGGAACAACGGATTACATCATTATTGCTTCCCGCTCCCGAAGCGGAGTTGGAAGCGTCCTGCAAGGAACTGGACGAAAAGGTAACATGGCTGCTGCACAACAGCCGGAAAATGGACAACTACTTGGAACTTGAACCGTTCAGCAAGGACGGGCGGCTGTGCGCCCACGTGTGCGACACGCTCAAAAGCCTGCCGGAAACGCCGACACTGGCGGCATACAAGGACTACAAGGCAATCATTATCCTGCTGGGTATGTCCACCACCCATTACGCCATACTTGACGAACTGGCGGAACAGCACCGCAAGCGGGACGAGATACCCGAACTGACCGCCTACTGCGATGCGCTCCACTGGATGCGACCGGGACGGCAGTACCTCTGCAACGTGTACAACACGGTATGCCACGCTTTCCACCTGCTGCGGAGAAACCCGGTAAGGGGCAACCGACTGCTGGTGACGGAAAAGGAACTGCGCCACGCCGAACGGATGCTGCCGGAACTGGGCAGGCAGACGTTCACCGAAATGGTACGTCTGAAAGGCTACATGGTCTATGATGCCGAGAAACTGGCGGACAAATGCGGCATGGAATACGGCTCGTTCCGGCGAAAGGTAAAGAAAATGACCGGGTACACGGCTAAGGAATGGGTGATAAAGGAACGGGTAAAGGACGTGGAACACTACCTGTTGAACACAAACCTCACGCTTACCGAAGTGGCGTTCACCACCGGGTTCGCATCGACATCGAACCTGAACGACTTCTGCAAGGCGTATCTTTTAGATACCCCCGGAGAAATACGCAGAAAAGCGCAGGAAACAAGAAAATGCACAGTTACAAGAACGTAATGTGAAAAATCAAGAATAAAACTGATTTTTTATGCCCGTAACTTTGTGCTTCATAAAAGATAAGCACAAGGTTATGGAACATAAGATACCGTTGGAAACATACTTCGCCGGACTGCTTCAAAAAGTGGAATGGCAGATACAGGAATACGAGGACACCGCAGCGGACACGCTGACGCTCTGCCGCCTATGCGTGGACTACCTGCAAGAGATACTGGGCGAACTCAAAACCTTTATAATCTCCTACCCGTTCGCCAGCACGGAAGAAGAAATACACTTCTTCAAGGAACTGAAACCGCTTTTAGCGAGCAAAATCATCTATTACAATACCGTTTACAAGATAGAGGTGCGCTTCCCCAGCGGCAGCGAGGACGTGCAGCGGGACTACCTGCTGTCGGAAACCGACCGGATTTCAAGGTCGTTCCAGCGGAACTTGGCGTTCTACCAGTACCACCGAACGAAAGCCACCTACTTGGACAGGCAGTATTTCATACGTGGGAAGCCTGACATACAAATCATCGTGGACAGTTTCTATTACGAAACAGACCCACAGTTCAGCACCAGTCACGATTTCAAGGTAGCCAAGATTTTAGCCAACGAACTGCTGGAAATATACCTCACCAACCGTCTGCACGAGCTGGAACGCCGGGAACAGCGCAAGCGGGTGAAGAACGGCTTCATGGGCAGGCTGTTGCGCTGGACGGGGACGAAAAGGGCGTTGGTGGAACTTATCTACGCACTGGACGCCTGCGGCTGTCTGAACAAGGGAACGGTTGATATTAAGGAGATTGTAGCCTACTTTGAATACGTGTTCGACATAGACCTCGGCGACTTCTACCACACCTACATGGAACTAAAAGCCAAGACCAAAGACCGAACGGGCTTCCTCTCCACCCTGAAAGACAGGTTGCTGATGCGCATGAGGGAGCAGGATTAGGCAACCGTGCTTTAACAAAATTTATTTCGCCACAGGTGGGTACATCTGTGGCGTTTTATTTTTCAGGACACCCGAACTTTGCGGCAAATCAATCAGTTACCGTTATGGAAATAATAACATTCGAGTCCAAAGCCTACAAGGAACTGGACAACAAGATTACCGCCATTGCCGACTACATCTTCAACCACATGGAAACGGCAAGGCAAAGCGAGGAAGACATGTGGGTGGACAGCTACGAGGTCTGCACGTTCCTGAAAATAAGCGAAAAGACCCTGCAACGCCTGCGGGTGTCGGGGACTATCGCCTATTCCAACATCAGGGGACGCTACTTCTACAAGGTCAGCGAGATACGCCGGATGCTGGAAGAACGCCTGATAAGGAGCAACAAGGAGAACATCGACAACCTGATAACCAACCACCAGTTGTATGCTAAGGAAAGAGGAAATCTTAGAAAGAACAAGTAACGGGCTGGCGGTGTTCAAACACTACCTGCCCGGCAATTGGCGCATAGGTCGCAACTTCCTTAACCCGCTGTACGAGGACAGCAAGGCTTCCTGCAACATCTATTTCGACCGCCGGGGCGGTATCTACAAGATGAAAGACTTCGGCAACGACAGTTACAGCGGCGACTGTTTCTTCCTCGTGGGGCAGTTAAAGGGGCTGGACTGCAACCGGGCGGCTGACTTCGTGGAGATACTGGAAATCATCGACCGGGATTTGGGCTTGGGGCTGGCTTCCGGCATTCCGGTTTCCGTTCCCCCGGCAACCGTCTGCCGGGCAGTGCCGGACAAACCCGAAGAAACGCCCGAAAAGCCCGTCAAGCCCTACCAGTTCCGGGAACAGAAGTTCCCGCTTGCCGAACTGGTGTACTGGCAACAGTACGGCATCACGCCCGAACTGCTGGAACGTTACAAGGTCTGTTCGCTCCGGGAATACAACAGTGAAACGGCAGAGGGCAAACCGTACACCTACACTTCATCGGTGGCAGAACCCATGTACGGCTACAAGGGCAAACAGCACATCAAGCTGTACCGCCCGTTCTCCACGCCCCGTTTCCTCTACGGCGGCAGCTTCGGTGAGAACTACTGTTTCGGGCTGGAACAACTGCCAGCCAAAGGCGACACGCTATTCATCACGGGCGGCGAGAAAGACGTGCTTTCGCTGGCGGCGCACGGTTTTCACGCTATCTGCTTCAACAGCGAAACGGTGACAATACCGCCCACGCTGGTTTATCGGCTGACATTCCGGTTCAAGCACATCGTCCTGCTCTTTGACATGGACAAGACGGGCAGGGAAAGTTCATGCAAACAGGAAAAACTACTGGAAGAATTTGGAGTGAAACGCCTGCTGCTCCCGCTTCCGGGAACGAAAGAGGAAAAGGACATATCCGACTACTTCAAAGCCGGGAACACCCGTGAAGATTTCCTGAAACTGTTTATCGAATTTTTAGACAACCTGTATAGCGACACATTGATTATGCTTAAATCATGCGAAATAGATTTCAACAACCCGCCCGCCAAAGCGCAAGAGATTATTTCGGCGGGTGACGTTCCGCTGGGGACACAAGGCAACCTGTTCGGCATCACCGGGGGCGAGGGAACGGGAAAGAGCAATTATATAGCCGCAATCGTGGCGGGCTGCATCTGCCCGGCTGGTGCGGAAGTAGATACGCTGGGCATACAGATAACCGCCAACGGCAAACACAAGGCGGTCTTGCTCTACGACACCGAACAGTCGGAAGTGCAACTGTTCAAGAATGTAAGCAACCTGCTGGCACGTGCCAAACAGCCGGACAAACCCGATGAACTGAAAGCGTTTTGTCTTACCGGCATGTCACGCAAAGAACGCCTGAACGCCATTGTACAAAGCATGGACAAGTTCTACTACCAGTACGGCGGCATCCAGTTGGTCGTCATTGACGGCATCGCAGACCTTGTTAAGAGTGCCAACGATGAAGCGGAAAGCGTGGCGGTGATAGATGAACTTTATCGGCTGGCGGGTATCTACAACACGTGTATTCTGTGCGTGCTGCACTTCGTCCCCAACGGATTGAAACTGCGGGGACATTTGGGCAGCGAGTTGCAGCGCAAGGCGGCTACAATCCTTTCGATAGAGAAAGACGAAGAACCCGCCCAGTCGGTCGTGAAAGCCTTGAAAGTAAGGGACGGAAGCCCGCTGGACGTTCCTTTGATGCTCTTTGCATGGGACAAGGAAGCGGGGATGCACGTGTACAAGGGCGAGAAGCCCCGTGAGGAAAAGGAGAAGCGCAAGGAAAGGGAACTGGTGAATGTCGCACGTGACATCTTCGGGCGGCAGACACGCATCACCTACATAGACCTTTGCGAGCAGTTGCAGCAGGTATTGGACATCAAGGAGCGCACCGCAAAGAGCTATATCCGCTTCATGCGGGAAAGGGACATCATCACCAAAGACACGGCGAACCAAAGCTGTTTTGTCATCGGTTCATATCATCTTCAAAGGAACGCAAGCTGCCCGTAGGCGTATGGGCTGAACTTGTGTATTTTTAGGTGCTTGTGTCCTGCCCTGTTGTGATAACACGGCAGGATTTTTTCTGTTTGCACGTGATTTTTCAGGGTATTTGCTTAACTTTGCAGAAGTTACACGGAAAAGTAACGGCAGTTGGACGGCGGTTGCCGGAATATTGCCTTTATATATAACATATACGTTCGCCGAACGTCCCGATGCGAAAACTGGCACTTTTCAAAATGTGGGGATATTCAGCGCAGGATATGCTATGCGTTTGTCATAGCGTGGCTGCACTGTTTCCACATTTGGGTATGCCAGTACCTCTACTTTGAAACAGCGTCATGCCACGCTTTCTTTTTGGGGGTGGCGGCTAACGTGCCAAGACAGTAGGGATTTATATCACTTTAATACCTGACAATATGGAACAAATCAAAGCGCACATCGCCGTATCGCTGGACGGGCATACCGCCACGCCGGACTATGAACTGGACTGGATGCCCCGTGAGGTCAAGGAACTGGCGGCAAGGGAACACGCCGCCGCAAGCTGCCTGCTTATGGGGGCTAACACCTACAACTACATCTTTGAACACTGGGGCGGGTGGCCGCACAAAAGCAAACGGTCTTTTGTGGTGTCACACTACGATACCAACGTGACGCCGGACTGCGGGGTGGAGTTCCTGACCGAAGAACCGCTGCAAAGGGTCTATGAACTGAAACAGGAAACCGACATGCTGGTGGTGGGTGGCGGCAAGCTGCTTACTTCATTGATTAAAGCCGGACTGCTGGACAGCCTGACAATCTACACCGTCCCGGTCATGGCGGGCAAAGGCATCGGTTTTGTCGGGGAAACATCCGGCTCGCTGTGGAAGCTCTCGGAAAGCAGGGTGCTGGATAACGGGGTGGTCTGTTCGACCTACCTGTTTGGCGGGAACATATAAAAAAATGCGCCCGGTTTCCCTCCGGGCGCAACCACTAAAATTTCAATTATTATAAGCTGTAAAACCTATCACAATGAAATTTCAGCGGCAAAGATAAGCTATTTCTTCGGTTTCGCTTTCTTTTCGGGGAATGAAAAACCGACATTGAACTGCTCGTCCAGTACCAGCGAAGCATCGAAAGCCTTGCCGTTCTTGCCCTTGAAGCCCTTGATTAGCCCGGTCTTGCGTTTCGTCACCAGCTCGACAATCTGCTTGTCGGAAAGCTGCTTGTCGCACTTGTTGCGGAATATGGTAAGCGTGCAGTCCACGTTGGAACACTTCGCCACTTTCGGGTAGAACAGGATGCGCCCGCTGCCGCATTTCGGGCAGGGGCAGGTTTCACCAGCAGCGACAGATAGCTGCACCGATAGCAGTTCTGCGGTGATTTGCGTTGCGTACACCTCGATGCCCTTCCGGAACGTGTCCGCATCCATGCTGCCCGCTTCTATCTTGGCAAGGGCGGTTTCCCACATGCCCGTCATTTCGACATCGGCGATCTTCTTGTCCTTGACTATCTTGTAAACGGCAAGCCCCTTGTCGGTAGGCACAAGGTTCTTCTTCTCACGCACGATGTACTGGCGGGCGAACAGCGTTTCGATAATCGCCGCACGGGTGGCGGGCGTGCCTATCCCGGCATCTTTCAGGCTGGCTTTCAGTTCGGCATCTTCCAGTTCCCTGCCTGCGTTCTCCATTGCCGCCAACAGGCTGCTTTCCGTGTGCAGCGGTTTCGGCTTGGTCTGCTTTTCGAGCAGATCCACGCCGGAGAGTGGCAAATATTCTCCCTCTTGGAGTGGCGGCAGGCTGGCGGCTTCTTCATCCCCGCCCGTTTCCTGCTCGCCGAACACGGCACGCCACCCGGCTTCTTTCATCACAGACCCTTTCACCGTGAAGTCGGTATCTCCCCCTGACAGCAAGGCGGTGGTAACGTCTTTCACGCACTTGCCCGAAAAGGCTTCCAGCATACGCCCGGCTACCAGCTCGTAAACCGCCCGCTCGTCTTTGGAAAGTTCGCCGGGCAGGTTCTCGGTAATGATTAAGGCGTGGTGGTCGGTCACTTTGCCGTCATTCACGCTGCGGCGGTTCAGGGGTGTGCCGTCCAGCCCGGCGGCATACCCGGCAAAGCGGGGGTATTGCCCCAGCAGGGCGACACGTTCCGGCATTTCATCGAAAACGTCCTCCGGAATATAGCGGCTTCCGGTTCTTGGGTAGGACATCACTTTCTTTTCATACAGGCTTTGCGCTATGGAAAGCGTCTTGTCAGCCGAGAAGTTCAGCTTCGTGTTCGCTTCCTTTTGCAGCGTGGTAAGGTCGTACAAAAGCGGCGGTTCTTGGCAGGCTTCTTTCCTCTCAACGGATTTAACCACAAGTTGCCCGGCATCCTTTACCCGTTGCAGGGCGGCTATGGCTTCGGGCTGCTGTTCCCACTTGGCGGTCGATTGGGCGGTAAAATTTATTCCCCCGCTGGCAGTCGCCGCTTTGAGTTGCCAAAACTTGGCGGGTACGAAATTCTTGTTCTCCAAATAGCGGCTGCATATCATCACGAGCGTGGGTGTCTGCACCCTGCCCAGCGAGAACACCCCCTGCCCGGCGGCAACGCTCAACGCTTGGGTGGCGTTTATCCCTATCAGCCAGTCCGCTTCGCTGCGGGACTTGGCAGAGAGGTAGAGGTTATCGTAACGCTCTCCCGGCTGCAAGTTATCCAGCCCCTCACGGATTGCCTTGTCGGTAAGGCTGCTTATCCACAGGCGCACAAATGGTTTCCGGCAGTTCAGGTAATGGAAGATATAGCGGAAGATTAACTCACCCTCACGCCCGGCATCGGTGGCGACAATAATCCGGTCGCACTGGTCGAACACTTCCTTTATCACTTTCAACTGTTTCAGAACGCCGGGGTCTGCCTTGTAACCTTTCTCCGCTTTCACCTGACGGGGGATTAATTGAAAATCGGGCGGCAGTATGGGCAGGCTCTCCCTGCGGAAGTTCGCCACGCCGTAGGCTTCCGGCATGGCAAGCTGGATTAAGTGGCCGAACGCCCATGTCACCATATACCCGTTGCCGGAAAGATAACCGTCATTACGCCCGGTCGCACCGATGATGCGGGCGATGTCCTTTGCCACGCTGGGCTTTTCTGCTATCAATGCAATCATAATTCTTTACTTTTTAATGGTGGATATTACATTTTCATTCCTCTGGACTTCTTGGGCTTGTCAGCTTTCAGGCTCTTGTCCTGCGCTTTCTCCTGCTTCTCTTTCTGCTTGGGGGTGGGCTTGTCCTGACCCTGTTTCAACGGCTCTTTGCCCTGCTTGGTGGCTTCGTTGGTCTTGCCCCCGGAATTGACCGCTACCTGCGTCCGGTTCTCGGCGGCGGGGGTAACGTCTTTCGGCTGCACCTTGTCGTGGGATTTGCCCTGTGCGCCGGGCTGTACATGACCGTTGAACTCAACGCCCTTGCCGTCCTTTAGCCCGGCTACCTGCTGTTCTGCGGGCTGCTGCCCCTGCTGCAAGAACTGGACGGCGGCACGGGGCAGGAACTCCAAGCCACGCTCCACCGCACTGACCTGCAAATAGGCACTGCGCTTCGTGCCGTCCCTGAATTGCAGGTTTTCCATTTTCACCGCTTGCCCGGCTTCAAAGGCGGCTTTCTGTTCCGGGCTGACTTGCACGTTACAGATTGTATCGGGGCATTTCCATTTGTCAGCCCGCATGTATTCCAGTTCGTGCGTGTACCTGTCCCGGCTGACAAACACGGGGATTTGCTCGCCGCTTTTCGGGTCTTTGATTTCAGCGATGCCGCCCAAGTTGCCAGTGCCTTGCAAGTTGCCCTGTTCCTGCTTGGTGAACCCGTGTTCATGGAACGGGCGTTGCAACAGTTTCTCGTCCTGCTGCACGCCGTGCAGCTTGGGTACTACCGTGCCGTCCTTTGCCTGATAGAAAGAGAGCTTGACATCGGTAGGTTTGAGGTAGAAGCCGCCCACCGTCCCCGAAACGGTGTAGGTATTTCGGGACTTGTAGCCACGCATCACCCGGTCGAAGTCCTTCGTGTTTTTCAGGGTGTCGGCGGTGATGCCGACTTTTTTCAGGTTCTCCCAGTCGATTTTTGCCGGGTCGAAGCGGTAACCCTGCTTGAACTCGTGGAAGTCGGGCTTCGGAACTCGAAGCATTTCAGCCCGCTTGTCGCCCTCCGGTGTAGGGTTGCGGTGGTTTTCCTCGATTGCCTTTGCGTCCCGCTCCGCTTCGGAAGCCTTGACGCTGAACAGTTCCAGCCCGGAAGTGTCCTGATACTTGCGGTAGAAGTTGGAAATGAAGTTGCTGAACACATCGCTGTTCTTGTCCACCTGCATGAACTCGCCACCGTGTGTCGGCGGCACGGTCTGCAAATTGCCCTCCTTGTCAATACCCTTAACGGCACTCACCTTTCCCTGCTGTTTATCCAAGACCAGCAGCACGTCTTTTTCCTGCCCCTCTGCGGGCGGGGTCATTCTGTTTGCCATAAATAATTGAAATTTTAGCGGTTACGGGAATAGTCCCGCCCAAAGGTAGCGACTAAATATGCTATATTTGGACGGGCGGCAAGGGCTGTCCGAATTTGTCCTGCGGTGTCCCGATTTGTCCGGGTGGGATGAAATTCCGCAACCATTGGTTGCAGAATTGAAAAGGGCATAAAAAAAGAGAGTGAATGATTTCACTCTCTTTCGATGAACCCTTTGTGAACCCTTTGGTCGTTTTTTGAAATAGCTAAAACTCAAGTAATTTGCATATTTTGCAAAAGAAAATCATTCGAGTATGAACCATATGTGAACCCTTTAATGGATTAGCGGGGAACACTGTTTAAGCGTCATCGCGCTTCGTTAGTAATCTGTTATTGCACTCGTTTCAAATCCCCGATAGATTGGAGTGACATTTCTATGTAGGGAATAGTTTTTAGAATATGGATGTTATCTATTGCTTCTTTACCACCCAATGCCAATGCCGATACAAGACATGGAGATTATAGAATAAAAATAATTCATCTTTCTTATTATCAGTCATTTGAATATTTTCTGTTTTTCTCTATTTTTGCCATTTTCTGTTATTCAGTACACTTTGAAATATCATTTTCTTTTGTACCTTTGCATCCGCAAAAAACAAAAGAAAATCAACTATTTAGTGTAATTACCCGGTTACGGCACCTAAATCGAGATAAAACCTCTAAACAATGGCAATGTTAGAAAATAAAACGAAAGAAAACCCCAAGCTGGAGCAAAATAAGCTCTCGGACGGTAGAATAAGCCTTTACTTAGAGTATTATTTCCTCCTCAAATTATTAAAAGTAATACTGTCAAAAAGAAATACCTTTTATTCTTACTCTTTTCGCCAGTACTTATATCTTGCAGTCAACAGAAAAAAGTTTAGTACGGTTTGGATATATAGACAAAAAACAGACTAAACTCCAAACATGGAAATTCAGATATTTTTTATACATTTCTCTTATATACAAATGATAGCCGAATTCAATTCATATATGAGTAACATAGACATAGACTTCTTCAAGGAGTTGTGTCTGAAACATGGAGAGTTACGACATTATAAAAAGAATGAGTTTATTCTCCATGAAGGTGATGCCTGTTCTTTCTTCGGGTTTATCTTATCAGGCGTAGTCAAATACAGTTGCACCAACCGGACAGAAAACAAGCCGTATAATGTCGGTTTTTCCTTTCCAAATGAATTTATAGCCGATTATCCCACTTGCTTATATGGCATGAAATCAGAATTGAATATACAGGCGATAATCCCGTGCGAGATTTACATCTGTTCTTCTACATTCTTACAGCAAAAATTCAAGGAAAATAATGAAAACCAACGGATAGCCCGTATCGCAGCCGAACAGATGTTTTTCCAATCATATTCACGTTATTTGGATTTATTCAGATTCACACCGGAAGAGCGTTACCTCCAACTTTTAAAAAAATGCCCTGCAATCCTTCAAATGGTATCACTAAAAGAAATAGCATCCTACCTTAAAATTACACCCATACACATGAGCCGAATCAGACGCAAGCAAAGTTTTGACAACAAAAAATAAACATAGGTTTAGAAATTTACATTATAACAATATTCCAAGAGTATCTTAATCTGCCAAAGAATTCTTCTTTTTATCTTTGTCTTATCTTTGGTTGGTTCAACGAAGAGACAAAATAAAGATTGAATGAGTTAAACAAGAGATTAAAAAAAAGAATATGAAAACAAAAGAAATTCTTGGAATACTTATGCTATTCCTCTGTACATTCAGCTTTATAAGCTGCGACGATGATAATGAACAGACAAATGAATTAACCCCCGAAGCACTTTATCAGACTTCATGGCGTGGAACAGGGCATTGTGAGGCTTGGACAGTACAAAATATGGGGGTCGGTATGCAATTTGTAGATACTCGGAAAGGGAAAGTAAATTGGGAAGGTTACGATGAAATTGATATTACTTATACAATAGAAGGGAAATATATCACATTTAATAGCAATGCTTTATATTTGGGTGGAGCCCCTTGGATTATCAAAAGCTATACCCAAAAACATATAACCATTATACAGAATGAAATTAGTCCAGATAAAGAGAAAGTAGCTACAATTGAATTAGAGAAAATAGATTAAACTGAATCATGGGAACATTAAGTTGCATAAATGTATGCTACAACAGAACAATGAGAACCGTGAGATTTGCAAATTGAGCAAAGAAAGTCATAAATACCTTGTAAATAAAGGAAAAAATGCAGATTCATCTAATATTCCTTTATGTGCTATTATCGGGCTGGTCTATGGGCTGAAACACAAGGAAAAGAGATTCACCTTGTTCTTTTGTATAGGATTGGTTATTGGGTTAGGATGAGCAATTTATATGCTACTGCTAATAAGGTCAATGTAAATCAAAGGAATATGAAACTGAAATATATATTGAATGCTATACTATTTGTTTTGGCATTATCTTTTTTGTCTATGTGTATATTTAAGACTACAGAGTTAAGTTTAAAATGTATGCAATTTGCTGTATCTATCTCTTGTATAGGAGCAATGTTTTCTACAAAAAGATATAGATACATATTTGCATCTATTGCTTTAATCATTATAGGAATATCTTTTTCACTTTAAATGTCCATAATAACGATAATGATTTGATTATTGAATGGTATAATAATAGTCCAGTCTACAGATAGCGACTAAAAACGGGGGCAAGGGATGCCCGAATTTGTCCTGCGGAGCTTGAAATTATCCGGGTGCGGTAAATCTCCAACTGTTGGTTGGAGATTTAAAACGGGTACAGACCGAAGTTAATCGCTTGCTTTAAACGAGCCATTTGTGAGCCATTTGTATATATTGTTTTCGGCTTATAATCAACAGTTTTACAAAAATCGCATTATACTTGTGAGCCATTTGTGAAGCGTTTATGAAGCGTATGGCAAGCCTTTGATTGAGTTTCCGTTATTCTCCTATTATCAGGTGACACGACAAAAAGAAAACATCTTCGGCAAAATCTTTGTTATGTTTTTGCAGGTGATTACATAATATACTATCTTTGCATATAGAAACAAAGGACATAAATATGGCTTCATTCAGAAAAGAGATACTTGGGCAGATTGAACGGATAGATACCGGGCGTATATTCACGTTCCGGGATTTATCGTTTGAAACGGAAAAGACCGCCAATGTTGCGGTGCTACTTTCCGAACAGAGCCGCAAAGGGGTACTGGTACGGGTTGAAAAGGGGGCGTACTACCGTCCCAAGAAATCAGTGCTGGGGCTGGGAAAGCTGCCTGTCTATCAGGATGAACAGTTCCGCTACCTGACTGAAAAACTGAACGGCTATATCACGGGGGCTTACATCTATAACAAAATGGGGCTGACCGAACAGGTAGCCACAACCATAACGATAGCCACTCCTAACCCGGTTCGCCGTTTCCGTTTCAAGAACTTGGATATAGAGTGCGTGAAAGCCTACTGCATGGTCTATCCGGATGAAAGCCTTGTCCCGTACTTGCGGCTGCTCGATGCGATAAAGGACATGAAGCGCATACCCGGAACAACCGGGCAGGACATCTACAACCGGGTCAAAAGCCAATATTTCAACGGGTACAGCCTGCCGGAACTGGAAAAAATCGTATCTTTGGCGAAAAGTTACCCGCCACGTGTCAGAAAGGTGGTGGCGGATATACTGGGCGACATCAGACAAACCGTATTGCAAACGGAAATGGCAAAGACCATTCTTCCCACGACACGGTTCAACTTGGATTATAAAACAGCATAGGACAGAAATATGAATTTACATTCGGACAAGGAAGCGTTCAAGGAAATCATCGCACTGGCGGCTGACCATTTCGGCTACGAGCAGTCGCACGTGGAAAAGGATTACTGGGTATCGAAGATACTGCGGGATATTTCCATGTCCGAATATGCGGATAAGACCTACTTCAAAGGCGGAACTTCACTTTCCAAAGCCTACGGGCTGATAGAACGTTTCTCGGAAGATTTGGACTTGTTCGTGTTCACGGGTGATAAAGGTGCGTCCAAGCAGGCAGAAAAGACATTGAACAAGAAACTTTCCAAATACATAGCCGAACTCAATAGTGACATATACAAGGAAGATTTGTCGGAAACGGGCGGTAATTACCGTAAACTGTATTTCTCGTATGACAATGTATTTCAAGGCGTGGGACTGAAAGAACATTTGGAAGTAGAGATAAAATCCTGTGACCTGCCGGACAAAAAACTGATGTTCTACCCGGCGGACAAGCGGGTTATCAAACCGATTGTGACCGCCTTTCTTGAAAGCATCGGGCAAGAGGAACTGATAAGCACCTACGGGCTGGAAAGTTTTGAAACGCAGTGTATCAACCCCCGAAAGACTATCTGCGACAAGGTTTCAAGGCTGGTAAAGCTGTCTTACAATGAGGATGCAGCCGCACTGTTGGCAAAGCATATCCGTGACGTTTACGACTTGTCGGCACTCTACCACAATCAGGAATATAACGATTACCTACATTCGGAAGATTTCTTGGATGCCATGTACCGGGTGACGATAGAGGACGGACTAAATAAAAACTCCCGTTCGCACTTGTCGCTGGCTGATGCACCGATATTCAAGGATGCCGAAGCGGTCATGGCGTTACCCGAAGTGGCTACGGCGTACACTACCGATTTGAAGAAACTGACTTTCGACAAAAGCAAGATGCCGCCGATAGGCAAGGCTGTGGAAGCATTGAAGAACCTGCACGAAATATTAGTGCGTTTTGAAGCCTACCGCACCAAAAAGCAAAATGAAGAACAACCGTAAAGCTACATCGGCTGTTCTTCACTCCATACATTATTATATATAGCTATTCTTCCTCCTTAATCAAGTGGCATAACTCCGGGTCGTTCTTAATCCGGGTTATCTCGTCCTCGACTATCTGCCTGACTTCCTGACGGATGCGGTCATAGTTGGCTTGTATCTCCTCCTGCATCCGGTCGTTGCCGTCCTTGTCGGTGAAGTCGATAATCTGCGGCAACTTCACGTAATGGGCGGTTTCCCGCTTCACCTTTTCGTTGTCCACCACGATTTCGCAGTGGAAAATCTTCTGCTCTATCCGTTCATCGAAGTTGTCCGCCACAGCACCCACGAACATACCTTGCGTGAGGTTGGATATTTTGCTGGCGGGTATCAGGCTGTCCATTTGGGTGCTTATCGAGGTGGATTTTTCCCGTTGGTTTATCGTCATGCTCTGCCGTTTCTGCAACACCTTTCCGAAACGCTCGGAAAGGATTTTCGCCGTTTCACCGACTACTTGACCGCTGAACACGTTACCCACAGTATTTTGGATAACCCGGCTTTCCTTGTCCCCGTAATCACGGGTAAGCTGGCTGTAATCCTGAAAGCCTAACAGAACCGCAACCTTGTTGCTTCGGGCGGTGGCAATCAAATTATCCAACCCCCGAAAATATATAGTTGGTAATTCATCTATTATCACCGAACTTTTAAGCTGACCTTTCTTGTTTATCAGCTTCACGATACGGGAATTATATAATCCCAGTGCTGCCGAGTAGATATTTTGGCGGTCAGGATTGTTGCCGACAACCAGTATTTTAGGCTCTTTCGGGTTGTTGATGTCAAGTGAAAAATCATCGCCCGTCATTACCCAGTAAAGGGCGGGTGAAATCATCCTTGAAAGCGGGATTTTTGCACTGGCAATCTGCCCCTGCAACTGTTCAACTGCCGAACTTTCCCAAGCGTCCACGAACGGGGAAAGGTAATTTTCCAGTTCGGGATAACTGCGCAAAATCGTGAATACATCAGCGTATTTCTTGTTCAACAGTTCTATGGCATGGGGAAACGTGCAATACCTGCCGCCTTGATAGATGCGCAAATACCAAATAATGGCTGCAAGCAGGATAATCGGGCTTTCCACGAAGAAGTCGCCCTGCTTGCTTATCCAGCTTCGATTGAGGTTAAGCATAATCGTGTAGCTGGCTTCATAAGCATCCGCAATGTCCGACATGAAGCTGGCGTTTATAGGGTTACATCGGTGGCTCTTGCGTGGGTCGTCAAAGTTGATAACGTAAAATTTCGGCTTGACCTTGTAGCCGTCCAAGTGGTTAAGCAAATGATTGTAAGCGATTTCCGAAAGGTCAGGAAACTTATAATCATACAGGTAGAGCGCAAAACCTTTCTCGATTTGCTGTTTTATGTAATTATTTACTACTGCGTATGACTTCCCGCTGCCCGGCGTTCCTAACACGATGCTCGCACGAAAAACGTTTACAACGTTAATATAGCCATTGTTCCACTTCTTCTTATAGTAGAACCGGGTAGGCAGATTTACAGAATACTCGTTCTCGATAAGCCTTGTTTCCTGCTGGAAACTTTCGTTCTCGGTATTAAAGACATCATCCATGAGGTTGTTTTTCAATAACCGGGACATCCACGTACCCGCCATGAGCATACAGATATAGCCCGCCGACAGCGTGGCGATATAAAACACAGTGTCCGCCGTATGTGGCAGCGGAAGTTCCAGCAGCCACCAGTTCAGGAAAAACAACACGACACCCGCCGCAAGGCTGCAATGTATCTTCGCCCACGTTATCTTTTCCTCTTTCACGCCCTTAGTGCCGATACACGACAGGGCGAGGAACACCACCGAAAATAGTTTTGTCCATAAGATAGACGAGAACAGCCCGGTGGTGCGCTGGAAGTTCCACAGTATCTTGTCTATCACCTCAAACGTCACTCCCCATTCTTTCAGGGTGGAGTAACAGAACCAGTACACGTTTATTCCCACGAATAGAATACTGACAGCCCGCATAAAGTCCATGACCCTTGCAAGCCCTCTCAAATCATCTTCCTGTTGCATGATTGTAATGTTTTTAAGTTAGTTGATGCGCCTTGTGCGCTTCTTTTTCTTCTTTCTCTTTTGGCGGTCGGTGTCCTGCGGCTCGTCACCGCCTGATGCACCGCCGCCCAGCAAACCGCCGAAAGCACCCAGCACGGAAGCCATGCCCGAAACGATGTCGGCTTTCGGCGTGAAGCCCGGCTGTTCCTGATGCGTGGGCTGGTCTTGCTGCGGTGCTGCCACTTCGGACTGGTGTATCTTTCCGGTTTCGCCCGAAAAACGTTCGTTGAACACGTTCGCCGAATACTCCTTACCCAAGCGTGAACCGTTCAGCACCACCCGGCTGTCGTGGTCGATGAACGTAACGCCATAGATGCGCCCGTTGTCGTTCTGACGGAATACCACATCAATGCCCTGCTTCTTTAGCTGTCGTTCCAGTTCCTTGCGGCTGCGGGCGGTCTGCATGGCAGTGGCTACAATCTTCCGGGTGCGCTCTTTCAGTTTCCCGTTCTTAATTGCTTCGCCCGATTTCTCCATTCTGCGCTGCACCGCTTCATAACCTACCGACTTGCCGATGCGGGAAGCCTTTACCGGGTTGCCCACCTTTTCGCCCTTGTCGTTCATGGCGGAATAGACAATGCCCTGATAGGGCTTGCCGTTTATCTCGCCTTTGACTTCCTCGGCGCACACGTTGTAAGCGGCAAGCAAAGCCTTGTACTCCCCGAACGACTGGAAGCGGTAGCCATAGCAAGCCGCTTTCACGGTGTTGCCGATTTGGTGCTTCACGTCCCCGGCGGCATAGTCCACCTTTTTAAGTTCGGGGCGTTCGGCACGTTCCTTTCGTTCTGCCGGGTGCAGGTTGTATTTCTGCTCCAGTTCACGGGTGATTTGCTTGCTGCGCCGATGCTCGAACTTGTCATTCAGCGGCTTGCCGTTCTCGTCCACCCGCAACCCCACGATGTGGATATGGTGGCGGTCGATGTCGGTATGCTTGTACACCAGATAAGGCTGGTCGCCATAGCCCAACTTCCGCATATACTCTTTGGCGATGTCGGAAAGCTGCCGGTCGGTCAGCACGTCTTCCGGGTGCGGGTTTATGGAAATATGAAGTATCGGCTTCTTGGTGGATAGCTGGACGGGCATCTGCATTTCAAAGCTGCGCATACACTCGCCGATAGAGAAATTCCCGTCCTCGCCCAACAGCATCCGGTTGGAGAAAAGCACCTTTGCTTCCCCGCTGTCCACCTTGTTTTGGTTGTATGCCAGTGCGCCGAACATATTGCCGCCCGTGCTTATTTTGGCAACCATAGTTCCCTGCACTCGTTTGTCAGGTCGATAACCTGACGGTTCAACACAGCCAGTTCGGTGGTCGCTTTCTCCAGTTTATAGAGAAAAGCCAGTGCCTTTTTCTCCGAAAAGTTACTATTCAGAGCCTTTACCACTTGGTTGTAATTGACCGCAACCGCCCGGAACTGGGCATAAAATTCGGTCAGCCGGGCGCAATATTCTACTGCCGATTTGTCCACTTTCACCACCCGGAACGGCTCGCCGAACAGCCGGGCGGCGATGAAACGGGACTTGCTCGTGACGCCCGACTGCTCCCATTGCGAGAGGAAGCGGGCATTCTCCCGGTCGTTCAGGTAAAGGACATGGCGATGCTTCGCCGGGTCTGCGAGGGCGGGGCGACCGCCCTTGTTGGTTCTTCTTGTTTCCATGCTTCTTTGGATTAAAAAATTACGACTTCGGAGTGATTTTTACCCCCGACAGGGGCAAGGCGTTTTCAGGCACGGAAAACGGTTCTATGTGCCATAGAACACACCTTGCTATTTTCTGACGAAAATCGAAATCCGTCACGGACGGATTGGGGTTAGCGTGGAACGGTAAGCCCAGCCATTCACCAGCCCTGTTTTACACCTGCGCCCCCTGCGGTTCGTTACTCCGCTGCAAAGTAACGGTGATTTATAATGCTGTAAAATAGGCGGTTGGTGGACAAAACGGGACAGCGCAGGACAAATCGGGACAAGGTTTTCAGGGGACGTTTTTTCTCCCTTTTTTTGCATCGGATTTCAAGATTGAAAGCAAGATTGAAAGAAATATTCCAATCAGGAAAGAATGATTGAAAGCAGGATTTCAATAAAACGTGATTGCAGGATTTCAATATTTCAAGAAAGAATGAAAGCTGGAAAACAAGATTGAAATAAAACAGTCTTTCAATATTTCAAGATTGCAATATGGAAACAAAGAAAGCTATATGGCTGGATTGATTGAAAGCAATAAATAAATCTATCAACCAATAATGAACGGAAGCAATATGGAAAACGAGAAAACACCCCTTTATGTCGCCTTTTCCACCCAAAAGGGCGGGGTCGGCAAAACCACCTTTACCGTGCTGGCGGCGAGTTACCTCTACTACCTCAAAGGCTACGATGTGGCGGTGGTCGATTGCGACTACCCGCAACACTCCATTGCCGGGATGCGAAAGCGGGATGCCGAGCAGGTCGGGGCGGATGAAGATTACAAGCGAATGGCGTATGAACAGTTCACCCGGCTGGGGAAGAAAGCCTACCCGGTATTGTGCAGTTCACCTGAAAAGGCGATTGCAACGGCTGACGAACATATAGCCGCCGGACACGTGCCGGATATAGTGTTTTTCGACCTGCCCGGCACGGTGAACAGCGAGGGCGTGATAAACTCCCTTGCGGGCATGGACTACATTTTCACCCCCATTTCCGCCGACAAGGTGGTGCTGGAAAGCAGCCTGTCGTTCGCAATGGCTATCCAAAAGCTATTAGTGAAGAATGAAGCCTGCCGACTTGCCGGGCTGTACCTCTTTTGGAACATGGTGGACGGTAGGGAGAAAACAGACCTTTACACCGCCTACGACAAGACCATTAAGGAACTGGAACTGCCGCTGATGAAAACCTTTATCCCCGATACCAAACGCTACAAAAAGGAACTGGTGGCGGATAAAAAGGCGGTGTTCCGCTCCACGCTCTTTCCCGCCAGCCGCCCGCTGGTAAGGGGAAGCAACTTGGAAGAACTGATAACCGAAATAGTGTACTACATCAAATTAAAATGATATGGCAAAGCAAAGCGGCGGGATGCCGAAGATAGACGAGGATTTCATGAAAGAGCTTATCTCGCAGGGTGTTCCCAGTAAAGAAGATAATAAACCGAATGATGCACCACATACCAATCTTGCATCACAAGTTACCCAAGAGGAACAGCAGACGGAAACGGTGCGGGTGGAGAAAACGACAAACCGCAAGCGCAAGGGCGGTTCGGGCGACTACCGGGAAACCTACTTTCAGAAAGTAGAACTGGCAGACCGACAGCCCTTGTACGTGAGCCGTACCACGCACGAAAAGCTGATGCGTATCGTGACAGTGATAGGCGGGCGCAAGGTGACGGTAAGCAGCTACGTGGAAAACATTCTGCTGCGACACTTCGAGCAGTACCAAGACGAGATAAACACCCTGTACGAAAGCAACTTCCAAAAGCCTGTCTGACTATGGTAATCTATTGCATACTTACCGGGCTTTTGGTGTACTATATCGCCCTATGGCTGTGGTATCGCTACACGGACAGCCGGACATCACCGGGCAGAACGGATGATGCGCCACTCCCACGAAACGGGGTTTCGGGCTACACGCTGATAGGTGAAAGCCGATACAAGGGCGGACTAATCGGGACAGCGCAGGACAAATCGGGACACATCCCGCAAGCGGCTGAAAATGATACTATTTTTGCGCCGCAGGCTGACGGACAGCCGGAAGAAAACATTCCGGAAGCAGCAGCCGAAGCGGAAGAAACGCCCGGTTACGAGAATGACGAACCCGACTACGAGGACGAGGAAATAGCCGGGTACATGGACGGTGACGATGATACCGGACGGGCTACGGGCGTGAGCTTCGATGAACTGGGCGTTTCTTCCGCTACGGCTGCTGTCCCTGCCGGAACTGGCGATACAAGCGAGGAACACGAAGCGTTCGACATGAACGATTTCCTATAATATAATAATGTATAAGCCTGACAGCATGAAACAACGGGATTACGGTTGATTGGCAACCTGAAAACCAAACAGACAAACGGGACTATCCCCGACCACTAAAATTTCAAATTATTCACCAGCCGGGAAAGGCGGACTATCCACCCGCCGCCCGGCATTAAAAACAAATCACAATGAGAAAGAAAATCTTCTTGTCGGCGGCTATACTTGCCGCCGTGGTAAGTGCCTACGCACAAGGAAACGGGCAGGCGGGCATCACCGAAGCCACGAACCTAATCACCGGGTATTTTGACCCCGGAACAAAACTGGTGTACGCAATCGGGGCGGTCTGCGGCTTGATTGGCGGGGTAAAAGTATATAACAAGTTTTCAAGCGGCGACCCCGACACCTCAAAGACCGCCGCCAGTTGGTTCGGGGCGTGCATCTTCCTGATTGTCGCCGCCACTATCCTACGTTCGTTCTTCCTCTAAAAAGGCGGCAATGTCTGAATATCCGGTAAACAGGGGTATCGGGAAGCCGGTGGAGTTCAAGGGGCTGAAAAGCCAGTACCTCTTTATCTTTTGCGGCGGCTTGCTCGCTGTCTTCGTGGTGTTCATCGTCCTGTTCATGGCAGGCGTGAACCAGTGGCTATGTATCGGTTTCATCGTGTCGGCTTCGCTGCTGCTCGTGTGGCAGACGTTCCGGCTCAACGCCAAGTACGGCACGCACGGGCTGATGAAAGCTGCCGCACGCAAAAGACACCCACGCTTCATTATCAGCCGAAAGGCGATACCCCGGCTGTTCAACTACAAAAGAAGAAAGGAAGAAAGAACATGAGGAATATGTTAAAGGCTACCACGCTGGAAAGGAAATTTCCCCTTTTGGCGGTGGAGAACGGCTGCATCATTTCAAAGGATGCGGACATAACGGTGGCTTTCAGGGTGGAACTGCCCGAACTGTTCACCGTCACCAGTGCCGAGTACGAAACCATACATTCGGCGTGGTACAAGGCGGTCAAGGTGCTGCCCGACTACTCCATAGTACACAAGCAGGACTTCTTCATCAAGGAGAACTACCAGCCCGACACCGAAAGGGACGAGCTTAGTTTTTTAAGCCGCTCCTTTGAACGGCACTTCAATGAACGCCCGTTCCTGAACCATTACTGCTACCTGTTCCTGACGAAAACGACAAGGGAGAGAAGCCGCCGACAGAGCGACTTCTCCACCCTCTGCCGGGGCAGGATTGTACCGCAGGAGATAGCCGACAAGGAAGCGGCGGCAAAGTTCATCGAAGCGGTCGGGCAGTTTGAAAGGATTATGAACGACAGCGGGTTTGTCACCCTTACCCGGCTGGCGGCATCGGAAATCACCGGGCAGGACGGAAAGGCGGGCATCATCGAGAAATACTTCTCGCTCTCGCAAACCGACACTACTTGCCTGAAAGACATCGGGCTGTACCCGGAAGAAATGCGGGTCGGGGACGATATACTGTGCCTGCACACGCTTTCGGACGTGGAAGATTTGCCCGGAAAGGTCGGGACGGACTGCCGATTTGAGAAGCTGTCCACAGACAGAAGCGATTGCAGGTTAAGTTTTGCCGCCCCGGTGGGCGTACTGTTGTCGTGTAACCACGTCTATAACCAGTTCATCTTCATAGACGACCACGCCGAAAACCTGAAGAACTTCGAGCAGACCGCCCGGAATATGCAATCGCTCTCCCGCTACTCCCGTGCCAACCAAGTGAACAAGGAGTGGATAGACGAGTACCTGAACGAAGCGCATAGCAAGGGGCTTATCTCGGTGCGCTGCCACTGCAACGTCATGGCATGGAGCAATGACCGGGAAGAACTCAAACGCATACGCAACGATGTGGGAAGCCAGCTTGCACTAATGGAGTGCAAGCCACGCCACAACACCACCGACACGCCCACGCTCTTTTGGGCGGGCATACCCGGCAACGAAGCCGACTTCCCCGCAGAGGAAAGTTTCTACACGTTCTTGGGGCAGGCTCTCTGCCTGTTCGTGGAAGAAACGAACTACAAGAGTTCGCTTTCGCCGTTCGGCATCAAAATGGTGGACAGGGTAAGCGGTCGCCCGCTGCACATCGACATATCGGATTTGCCCATGAAGAAAGGCATCACGACCAACAGAAACAAGTTCATACTTGGGCCGAGCGGGTCGGGTAAGTCCTTCTTCACCAACCACATGGTGCGCCAGTGTTACGAGCAGGGTGCGCACGTGCTGCTGGTCGATACGGGTAACAGTTACTTGGGGCTGTCCCAGCTTATCCACAACCGCACGCACGGCGAGGACGGGATTTATTTCACCTACACCAACGAGAACCCGATAGCGTTCAACCCGTTCTATGTCGAGGACGGGGTATTTGACATCGAGAAAAAAGAGAGCATCAAGACCCTGATACTCACCCTGTGGAAGCGGGATGATGAAGCCCCCAAACGGTCGGAAGAAGTGGCGTTGTCAAACGCCGTGAGTGCCTATATCGAACTGATAGGCAAAGACCGTTCGGTAACGCCCTGCTTCAACACGTTCTACGAGTTTGTCCGGGATGATTACCGCCGACAGCTTGAACAGAAGAACGTCAGGGAAAAGGATTTTGACATTGACAATTTCCTGAACGTGCTTGAACCGTACTATCGTGGCGGTGAGTACGACTACCTGCTGAACTCCGACAAGGAGCTGGATTTGCTGCATAAACGCTTCATTGTCTTTGAATTGGACAATATCAAAGACCACAAGATTTTATTCCCGGTAACGACTATCATCATCATGGAAGCCTTTATAAACAAAATGCGCAAGTTAAAGGGGATAAGGAAGTTAATACTAATTGAAGAAGCGTGGAAAGCGATTGCATCGGCGAACATGGCGGACTACATAAAATATTTGTACAAGACTGTCCGAAAGTATTTCGGGGAAGCGATTGTAGTCACGCAAGAGGTAGAGGATATTATTTCTTCCCCTATCGTGAAAGAAAGTATCATCAATAACTCGGACTGCAAAATATTGTTAGACCAGCGAAAATACCTGAACAAGTTCGACAGCATACAGAACCTCTTGGGACTGACCGACAAGGAGCGTTCGCAGATATTGTCTATCAACATGGCGAACCACCCCGGACGGAAGTACAAGGAAGTTTTCTTCTCGCTGGGCGGCACACAATCGGCGGTGTACGCCACGGAAGTTTCATTGGAAGAATATTACGTGCGCCCGTAAAGGGAATTTGACGAATGTCGCTTTGGCAAGCGACTGGGCAAGTGTTTAAAATGCCCATTAACAACCGCTAACCGGAGGGGAAAACCCCACAAGGGAAC